>JAISBG010000125.1 GCA_031266315.1 Planctomycetaceae bacterium
GCCAGCCGGAATTATACTGTGTTAGGGTTGTATTGGGTATTTTCCAAGTAACAATTTTTCGGATTGACCCGAAAACCACATAGCCCGATAAGGCTTTATTTCGATAACCGGTCTTTGACCTACGGTTATGAAAATTAAGCCCTATCGGGTTGCTCTGCTTTTTGTACCAGTTGAATAAATAGTTATGCCTACTTTTCCACTGACTATACTCAAAATTGTCACAAAGTGGTCTTTTCTTTGGGAATCGAATTTATTACAATAATTTTTTGTATTGTGAGTATTTTTTTGATTTTTATTCTATTTATTTTTTATTTTCAAGTAGAATGTTATCCGGCGGTTGCGTTTTGCTTCACCGCCGGTTAACCATGAGAACACTGTTAGTGCAATTATTTTGAAACATCAACAGCACAAACAACAACATAAAAATAGTAACGTTATTTCTATTACCGCAATTGTCTGTGAACTGACTGTTGCAAATATTCTGTTCAAGAGAATCGGCGCGGTCAATGTCAACAGATTTTTGTTCCTAATATCCACCGCCGCTGCCGCTACCATATCCGCTACCGCCACTCATCCCACCGCCGCCGCCCATCATATCCGTCATGTCTTCCGAATCACCTCCGGCGATGTTGTACTTAAAAACGCTACGAATATCTGTGAACATCGGAGAAGGAGAAATTCGGACATAACGGCGGTCTGCCGAAACAACCGCATTGGACGACAACATGGCTCCTTGCGGCAATGTCGTGATCACCGGTCGGTAACCAACAGCACTGGGACCATAATAATATGGATAACGATTACGTGATGAACTATTGCCGGGATTGAGCGGATTATAACCCACTTCACCGCTTCCACCCGATCCGCCGATAATTTGCCCCAAAACACCATCATCGGCTAAACGTTTCAGTGCGTTATTGCAAGCCAACTGTTTTTGGGCAACACTCATCCGAAGCGACGCAACATCAAGAACGCCTTCTTCCAACGATTCGGTACGGCGACCGGTTTCCAAATCGAAACAAACGATAATTCCTTCCTGTTTCATTTGAAAAGCCGTTCCTTCCCGTCCCTTTTCGCCGGGAACAGTATCTGTTTCAACAGCGATTTTGACCATGTTGTTCGCCAAATCTCCCCAATCCTTCCGAAGAACAACCGCATATCTTCCGTTAAAACCTTTCGGACAAATGTAGGAGATTTTTTTGACACCGGATTGTTCGGTTAATGTTCCGGTTATTGCTTCGCCGGATTCTGTAACCGGTGTCGTTTCGAGAACTCCGCCGGAAGGTGTTCGGGGATTGGCAAACCAACAATACGCATCGGTCGGTTCACGAACCATAAGATCAAGTCCGGCATTTCCTGTCCACTCAATAGTTACAACACAATCCCGTAATCGGGCTTCCCGAATTTCGGTTGCTAATTGAGTTGCTTCTTCTGTTCGCCCGTTTTTTTTCATTTTGGTTTCGAGATTTTGAAGCGAATTGAGAGCGTTTTCTGCCATTTTCCTGCCCGAATTATTTTCCCATTCCTGAGTGAGGATGGCTAAAGCGATCCAGCGAAGTGAGGTTTCGTCCTGAAATTCGTCGTGCAATTCCTGTCCCAAACGAAATGTTGCCGAATAAAATTCCCGTTTCGGAATCATCACTTCAAGAGCCTGTTTGTATAACGGAAAAGCTTTTTGTTTCATGCCGAGTGTCCGCATAAAAAAGCCTACATTCATCAAATCAATCGGATTCTCACAAAAGTCCGCAGCGGACAAAACAGCCCGTTCGACTTCTTGCATAGGTGCGCCCTTCCGGTAAAGCGTAATGGCAAGGACTTCATACATCCAAGGTTGACCCGCATCATTGAGAAGAGCCGATTCAACAAACGCAACAACCTGATCTTCAACCGGTCTTTGGGCTCTCATCTCATCAAGTAAACGACGTCCAATTTCTTTAATAAGAGCCTCATCGGTGTTATTGTTTGAGAAAAAAGTGTCCCAAAATTCCGATAAATTTGTTGCGGCTTTGGCATCAATAACAGTTTGTTTGGCTTTTGCGGGAACATCTTTACGAACTTCGTCAGGAATTGAGAACATTCCCATTCCTCCGCCCATGCCTCCCATACCGCCGCCCATTCCTCCCATGCCACTCATACCGCCCATTCCTCCCATCATGCCGCCAGAGCCGCTCATTCCGCCGCCGTTCATCATTCCGCCCATTCCTCCCATCATTCCGCCCATTCCACCGGAAATCGGAGTCGGATCAACAACAAGATCAGCCATCGGATAAACTTTGACCGACATGTATTTTTTCGCTTCTTCCTCCGAAGTAATCAGAAGAACTTCATTCTTGATACAATAAGTTAAGTCTTGTTCACTGAGAATGATTCGTAAAATACTGCGTAATTTAATTCCGTTGTATTTCATGGGTTCACGAACAACGGGTGAACTGGAAGTGATTCCAAGAGCACCGGCACCTTTGGGATCAATCGCAATATTGATTCCGGGATTTTTATCCTTAATCATATTGAACAGGTCTTCAAACGTTGTATTTTCATCGAGGTCTAAATCCATATTTTTTTCGAGAGCTTTACTGATTTTCTTTTCCGCTGCACCGGATTGTGAAAGGTCGGAAACCGCATAACGTTCTTTCCGGCGTTCAGAAAGAAGGAGCCAACGTTCCGGGTCAATGTAGGTAAGCGGCGGTTCTTCGGGAATTGGAATAAAAGATCGTTCCGCTTCCATAAGTGATTCCACAAAACCAAGATGCCGCCGATGCCGTAATTCATTGTATTCAACAATATAACTTGCCATTTCCGCCAAACGTTGAGCGGCAAACGGTGTTGTGCTGTCGGGAATCATTTCCATTGCAACTTCAGCAACCGTCGTCGCAACTTTATATTCACCGGCATCCATTAAAGACGCGAAACG
>JAISBG010000311.1 GCA_031266315.1 Planctomycetaceae bacterium
AAATGTTCAATACGGTTCGCTCACTTCATCCGGAAGATGTTGTTCAGGTTACCGGAACGGTTCAGCTTCGACCGGAAGGTATTGTCAACAAAAAAATTCCAACCGGCGAAATCGAAGTAAACGCCGAAAAAATTACTGTGTTGAACCGCACTGAAATTGTTCCGTTCCAGCCTTCCGCTCCCGAATTGCCAGCCGAAGAAACACGGTTGAGATACCGTTATCTTGATCTTCGGCGACCCGCTATGCAGAAAACATTGTTGTTGCGGCATCGGATTACGAAGGTTTTGCGTGACTATTTTGACGAATATGGTTTTGTTGAAATAGAAACGCCGATGCTTGGCAAAAGCACCCCTGAAGGAGCAAGGGACTATTTAGTTCCGAGTCGCGTGGCTTCGGGTCAGTTTTACGCCCTGCCGCAATCTCCACAACTTTATAAGCAAATCCTAATGATTGCCGGTTATGACCGATATTTCCAGATTGCCCGATGTTTCCGCGACGAGGATTTGCGTGCCGACCGGCAACCGGAATTTACCCAAGTTGATCTTGAAATGTCGTTTGTTGACAGTGAAGACATTATTGAAATGATCAGCGGTCTCATGTCGCGTCTGATGAAAGAAGTTTTAGGTCGGGAACTGAAATTGCCGATTCCGCGAATGAGTTACGACGAGGCGATGGAACGGTTCGGACATGACGCTCCTGATCTTCGTTTTGGTATGGAACTTGTGGATCTGACGGATAAAGCGAAAGAATTTGAGTTTCGCGTTTTCCGAAGTGTTGCGGATTCCGGCGGTCGGGTTCGGGCAATCAACGCCAAAGGTGTTGCCGGAAAGTATTCGCGGAAAGATATTGACGGTCTCAATAATTGGGTGATCGAACAGTTTGGAGCCAAAGGTATTGCGTGGCTCAAAGCCGATGCGCAAGGAACATTGACCGGACCCATTGCGAAAAATTTTACCGATACCCAACTTCAACAGATTGCGGAACGCCTCCATGTTGAAGCGGACGATTTTCTGCTTTTTTCGGCGGACACGTTTGAAGTAACCTGTAAAGTGCTGAACGGATTACGGCGGCGGTTGGCGGCGGAACTGAAATTAATTGATCCCAACGAAATGAATTTTTGCTGGGTGGTGCAATTTCCGATGTTCGATTGGGACACGGAAGAACAACGTTGGATTGCAACGCATCATCCGTTCACGGCTCCGCTGGAAAGTGATCTGCCCTATCTCACAAACACGGAACCCCAAAAATTTGCTCCCGGAAAGGTCAAAGCACAGGCTTATGATCTTGTGTTGAACGGTTTTGAAGCCGGCGGCGGAACGATTCGGATTCACGATTCGCAAATTCAGTCTCAAGTGTTTGATCTTTTGGGTTTGTCCATAGAAACAGCAACGGAACAATTCGGTTTTCTACTCAATGCGTTACAATTCGGTGCTCCGCCGCATGGCGGTATTGCTCTTGGTCTTGACCGTTTGGTGATGTTATTTGGCGGTTTGGACAATATTCGTGACTGTATTGCGTTTCCGAAAACGACCAAAGCCGCCGATTTGATGACTGGTGCGCCCAGCCCTGTTGCCGTGAAACAACTCGACGAACTGGCAATTCAAATCAAATCGGAAAACACCAAAACTGTCTGACGGCAGCTTCTAAAAACCTATTTTTTTTGACAGGATTTACAGAAATTACATGATAAAAATCAAATAAAATCCGGTAAGTCATGTGTATCTTGTCAAAAAATAAATCTTCGTAAAGGTTTTTAGAAGTTGCCTGACGTTCAAGAATTATTTTATACTGTGTTAGGGTTATGTTTGATATTTTTTGAAAGATCGAAATTAGGTTGAAAATGGGGTTTCCGTTAGATTGATTTCCGGAGAAAAGAGTAGGCAACTTATATTGGATTGCTTACTCTTTTTTTTAATTGCTGTCGTTGTAGTGAGTTCAAAAGAAAAAATCATACTTTTGGGGATTTCTTTTTTCTTGCACGTCCGGCTAACGCCAGACCCGTAACTCCAATAAACATGATCAATAAGGTTGCAGGTTCTGGAGTTGCTGCTGGTGGTGCGAAAGAGTCGTCGTATTTTCTTTCCATACCAATTTCAAGGGAACCACTAACAGTGATTCCAAACGCATTTTGACCTTCAGAATAGTAACCCCAACCCCAACCACTCAGACTTGCTGCACCATCTTTTCCGGTGTTGTGGAGAACAAATTCGAGCGTATTTGTTGCATTTTCCACAAAATAGCCGCTACCGATGATGTCCGATAAGCGAGCAGAACCTTGAAAGTTTGTTCCTTCGGCAAATTGTTGTTCGGTATAATCGGGATATAAATAATCTAAAAAGATTTGTTGTCCATTTAGAAAAATAGCCTCCAGATGATCATCCGCCGCAACCGCAAATGAAATATTCATATACAATTGAGTAAGATCATCAACGGAAGTCAAGTTCAGATTATCCGTATCAAACGAATATTGAAAAGCGTAATAACCGTTTTTATAAACGGCTTCACCGGGAGGATATCCGCCGCTGGTCGAGGCATCTGTTGATGTAAGCCAATGAGTGCTTACTGATTGTGAAGCGGTCAAATTGGAACCGACTTGAGTATAATGCAACGCCTTGACGTTATCCCATTGTAAGTCGTTGCCGGTTGACAAAACGCCGTTATTTTTACCGTTACTGCTGACGGTTGTTCTATCCATCAGATAATTCGCAATAACGGTATCTCTCGCCATTTCATTGGCATTATCGCTACCGAGAGTACCGGTTGTTGATGTTTGGAAAAGAGTGGCTAATCTTCATTGGTCAAGATCCACTTCCGCGTTGGTCGTAGTAACATTGTAAATCGTCGTAACAAAATCTGCTTTGACCAATGCACTGAAAACGAAAATACAAGCGAAACAAACCGGCAAACTCAAAACATTTCTCATTTCAAAACTCCTGAAATTTTCTATTTGACATCCGATTGTTACATTTTTTGTTTCGGAATACGTTTTGTTAAGAATCAGTTTTGTATTACGAAAAC
>JAISBG010000372.1 GCA_031266315.1 Planctomycetaceae bacterium
CATTGACACCGTTGGTTCCGACCAATCCGCCTTCGCCTTACAGCCGTCCTCAGGAAACAACCACTAATTCCACATCGCAACAAAGGAATCATTCTTCTGCTAATTCGTCGTCATCGGAAGATTATTCGACCCCAAAATCTTCAACCGCAACCGTACCGACTCCGAAATTACCGAAACCGGTGCCGACAGAACTCCAAAATCCGACCATTCAGACTGAAGTAACCGTCCAACAATCCGGCGGAACAGGAACAACACCGGCTCCAACTCCAAACGATACATTGGTTTCCGGCAGTTCCGGTCGTGGAATTGTTTGTCCTGATCAAACCGGATTTAAATCAATCAAAGATATTTCATTTGATATTCGTCCAATGCCGGGTGAATTGCCGAAAGAATGTCCTTTGATTACCACTGCCTATAATGGTCGCCATTTTGCGCAAACTTGTTATCAATGGAAGGCTTCCGGTGTATGTACGAAAGCGGCTTACTTTGAAGATGTACAACTGGAACGCTACGGTCATTCGGTATGTCCGTTTTTGCAACCGGTTATTTCGGGAGCCAAATTTTTCCTAACGGTTCCATTATTACCGTACAAAATGGGAATTACTCCGCCGGGTGAATGTGTTTACACGTTGGGACATTATCGTGCCGGAAATTGTGCGCCGTACATGCTTGATCCGTTTCCGGTTTCGGTTCGTGCGGTTCTATTTGAAGCCGCCGCAGTCGGTGGTGCGGTTGCCCTGATTCCATAAACCACACATTTAATTGTTGGTAAATATTTCAGTTAGAATTTTCATTTCATTAAAAGTTAGTCAACAAATAATAAGTCGGACAACCTTTCAGCGAAAGGTTGTCCGACTTTTGATATAACAGTTGATTTTGTTACAAACCGAAAATGGCGATTAGTCCAGATTCACAGCTCCGCCGTCGGCAACATCACTGATTTGTAGTAACGCCAATTTGTTGTTATGTGAACCAGTCGGTGTGGTAACACCGATAGACATAACAGCACCATCACCAAATAAAAATTGACAAATACCCGGATGCCAACTTCCAAAACCAGCAGTGTTGGGTTCGTTTGTTAACCGATCACTCGCTCCGCGAGCAAGTCCATACGTTCCGGTATTACCTCTATTATGAAAAGCCCTGATATGCCATGCATCACCCCACCCCAATTTCCGCCAGAGGCATGGGAATAAGCACAATCTTGATTATGACCATTTTCTGCAGCTCCTACCGCATAAGTGTAACTTCCCCATTTCTGGAGGTTATTGGTATTAACATGTTTTTTACCAACAATAAACGTGTTACTGGTTCCATCAATGAAACGAGCCATCGTATCCCGTGAAGTCCAGTATTGCCATGAGGTTGTTCCGGCTCTTGGCATAGAAGGTCTTAATGCGCTTCCAATTGCCGCAATTCTTTCATTATATGCTGTAACATCTGCAGGAGTTGCGGAAAAAGGATTACCGGGATTACCACAGGCATGTTGCCATTGAACAGTGGTGTAGATTTCTCGATTGACATAAGCCACGAAAGCAAAATCACCGCGTGGACCATTTGATGAGGTATTGGTGGTATTGTCTTCGTAAGTCCCGTTGTAGATACCGTCTTTCGCGCCGGTTGCACGGCGTGTCGGGCATCGGTAAGTGGGAATTGAGAAGAATGCATCAATATCCTGCCGACTCATCCGGCGTGCGTCGGCAGGATTGTAACCCCAAAAATCTTTGTTGAAATCGTAACCGAAGTTGTTGTTTTTTGATTGGAGTAACTCGTACATCGGTATCTGTTCCACATACGGAAACAGAAGCACGAACCCGCTCGGCTTGTTGACATGCAGCATGACAGGAAGAAGTCCTTGCTGCGTATCGTGAAAACTGTGAAACCCGATCCCGATTTGCTTCAAAGCGTAACAACCCACCACGTTGCGGTAGGTTGTTACGCATTGCCCTTTCAGGGCGGAGGAAAACTTGCAATACTACTGTCTTTGATACGGTTCCGTATGTTTAGCGTTAAAATTTTCAGTCCACCACTAACATTTAACAAAAATAAATTCAAATGAAAAAAGAAGATTGCCACAATTTACTTTACTTACTTGCGCGGGGAGGCGCATTATCAGTTTTTGTCGTTGTTTCAGCAGTTGCTGATGGAATTTCCGTCGGTCCGTCGGTGCAAAATGTTGTTTCCATGTTTTACGGTGAGTTTATTAACTTGCTTGAACAGGAAAAGCAGATTGTTGACATACAGAGGAGCAGCGAATTTACCAAGCAAATTGCCGAAGCCAACCATCTCAACGACCGTCTAATTACGGGGATTCGCGAGACGGTCAATGCGGCGTTGCACTATTTTAACCCTGCGGTTGTCGAGGCGGCGCAAAGTGTTCAGTTGCTGTTAAAAACATTCGGCGAGATTCAATCAAAATCTTACGAAGAAGAGGCGGCTGCAATTAGGATTTTGCTTGACGATTTCGGAAAACCGGAGTTTATCGCGAAAACGGCATTGTTGGGGCTTGACCCTTGGCTCGTTGAATTATCGGAATCGTTGAACCATTTCAACGAATTACTGAAACTTCGCAACACCGAACAAGCCGACAAACCACAACAACGACTCCGCGAAATCCGTAAACAAATCGAACTCGTTTACCACAACATGATAAATCACATCAATTCCGCCGCCGTGCTTGACCAATCCAACATGTACACCGAGTTTATCAATCGTCTTGACACGCAGATTACTTATTTCAACGACCACAACCACCACCCCGCCCCAATCAGTATCCGAACCGCCAACGTGGACGTTATCCCGATCCAACAATACACTGGCGAGGCAATCACGCCAATCCCGACTGTTTACATGGGCGATAAACGGTTGTCCTTCGCAAAGGATTTCAACCTAACCTACAAAAACAATATCCAATGCGGAGTTGCCGAAGTGAACATCACCGGAAAAGGAATTTACGGCGGAAAAAAATTAGTAACTTTTAACATCGAAAGAATCAACGAAGGTGATTGAAAAAAGCCCGATTCTATCGGATTGGGTGTTTTATTTTTTTATAACTGTTCACGATAAAACCAAAGTAAAAGGTGATAACATTA
>JAISBG010000384.1 GCA_031266315.1 Planctomycetaceae bacterium
TAGGTGGGCGACCTTTCGCTGAAAGGTCGCGTCGGCGTACTCGCCGACAGTGAATTAGATTAACAATAGCAAATTGTGTTGCCGACCATTTGGGAATCTGATTGCTAGCCGGAAACAGGGTACAAGTCGGCTATCGCCGACGCCCACCCATTTTCGCCGACAGTGAATCAGATGGACGATGGCAAATGGTGTTGCTTTCCGTGTTGGAGTCAATGCAAACTCTACCGGCGCAACCGCCCAGCGGGCGGATTGCCCACCTAGATGATTGCCGATGAAATATTTATTATTTGACAATTCCGGTGGGAAACACTTAATCCGGTAGAATCAGAAATTCTTATATTGATCTGCTATTTTGCCTCAACGACAAACGTACTGCAAACCGGCGGCAATATTAGTCGGATTGTGGTTGTGTTTCTTGCTGAATCTTTTACCGAATCTTTTGACAAATTGCTTTGAATCTTCATTGTTGTCATTGAACCGTCGTGAGGATTCCAGTTTTCCAAATGGGCGAATGTTCCGCGAAGTACGGCGTCAAATTCGACGGGAGTGTTACTGGAATTAGCAAAAAAATAGATATTGCGTCCGTCTTTGATTTTGTGAATATACTGAAGCATTCCGTTTCCTTCGCTAACAGGAGTTAGTCGTTGACCGTCCGTTCCGAGCAACCGCACATCCGGCTCCACCCGTAATAAATCGAACGCTTCAAGCAACATCCGGTAAGACGGAGCGGGAAGAAAAACCGTATTTCCGTATTTTTTGACCGACGTCCCATTGTTACGGGCAAGAACGTAGGAAGGAACCGTAACCGTTTTGAGACGATTCCAATGTCCGTTTTTCCGAATATGCGGAGCAAGTAGCGTGTTTTTTGCGTTAAACTGCCACATATAATAGTTGTCGGAATCACGAACACGGAACGTTAAACCCGCCATTGAATCCGTTTGAACATCACATTCCAAAACGTAATCCGTCCATTCATGACCGATGTTGCTGTGCATACTTTGGTTGTCGTGCAAAGAAAGAGTGTTGTCGGAAACTTTGGCGTTGGTCGTGTCAACCCAATGGGCAAGATTTTTGAAATCATCATTTAACAAAACAGTTCCGTCCGGCGCACGAACCTGTAAATGATGAAAAATTCCTGATTCTTTATCCGCTTCACGAAAACCGATACCGCCTTGTTTGAATGTTTCATCAATTGTTGTGTCAATCAACTCGCCATTCAAAAACGTTTTGATTGTATTTCCCTTCAACTCAATCCGAACACGGTTCGGCAACGCTTTGAAGACCTGATTGGTTGGATCGACACCGAACATTTTTTGAACCGTTTCCCGAACATCGGAATCATGTCCTGATTCCATTGACCGGTTCGGCAACATACTTGTCGCGATCACTTTTCCGCCGGCATCGTGAAACGCTTTAATTTTTTGGAGATTACTCCACGAAATCACTTTGCCGCCCGGCAACAGGACAATTGGATATTCTTCCCAATTGGTTTTATTTTCCAGACGAAAATGAGTTTGACCGTTTTCATTTTCATTCTTAATCGTTTTGCATTTTTCGTCGATGATTTCCGGGTGAAGCATTGTAAAATCGCACCAAACTGCACCGGTCAGCAAATTGCTCAAAACAAGATAATCCGTCTCTTCGGGATAATAGGAGCCGTAATGTGTTCGTTCCGGTTTGTCGAAAAACTTGTAAAAGCCCGTCAAAGAGGCAATCGGATAAACCATTCCGATATCCGCCACATGTCGTCCGCCCTGAAGCAACAAAGAACAGCGTGAAACAAAATTGCCGTAGTCCGGCAAATCTTTTCCGAAACGCGGATTTTTCCACGCAATATCCGGCGGAATGTGCATTGTTTTCTCATTTATCCACGTTCCGTGCGGCAACAACAAATTCCCGTCTCTTGCGAAAATTTCCATTGCACTACGGTAGAGCATATTTCGATCAACCGTCTGATCAGGATAATTGCCGTAAATTTCGACGGCAGTAATCTCATGATCATAATTGTAAGAAGCGGAAGTCGGAATTTTGAATCCGTCGCGACCGTGTCCGTAATAATGAATGGAATCGAACAACGTGACATCGGCGTTTTTATGGAATAAAAAGTTATCACCGCCCATATCAACGGGTTGAATAATATAAGGTCCCATTGGGTGACCGCAGGAAAGAACGTGATGTTTTTGAGACCATTCGTGAATCACTTTCATGTGTCCGTCGGAGAAAAGGATATTGCGGAATCCGAATAAATCGCAACGAATAGAAGTTGTTTCCGGTCCGATGTCATACCAAAGAGCCGGATAATCCAAAACCGGAGACCGTCCATATTTTATTTCAAACTTCGTGTTGTATGCGGGCGTCCAGGTTCGATAACCTTCCACATGAGCCAACGCCAAATCGTCATAGAAAATTAAAGGAATAGTCGTGCCGAAATATTCACCGAAACGGTTTGCAAACACATCATAAGTCAGCGTCAGATATTTTTCCGAAGATTCGGGGCAAAGATAATCAACAAGTCCCCGATTACCGTCAACACAATAGAAAAGCATAATTTTCCAATTTCCTTCGGGCGCGTCCCATTCAACACGGTTTTCATGAACATTTTGTACTAAATTGATTCGTTGACAAGTTTCCTTATTCATAGCAACTGCACTCATCAACACGCCGCCCGGTTTTTGAAACGAAGTTTTTTCGACCATTGCAATTGGCGACTCGGCGGTGAAATGTCCTGGACCTTGAAATTCCCATTCTACTTTGTCCAACCGTTTGAGCGTATCTTCGGGAAAAACGGTTGCCATTTTTCCGCCGGCGGAACCGCTTGGAAAGTTGATGTCGTCGTAAAAAACGATTTTCATCTCATTTTTTCGGGCGGTTTCCAGAATTTCGCCGAACAATTTGAAATATTCTTCGGTTAAAAACTTGGGTTGTGTGGCGGTCATGGGCAAAACGGTATATCCTGCAAAACCGGATGCTTTACCTTTTTCAAAAAATTCTTGAATGAGTTCGCTGGTGAGCCAACCGTTCATATGCCAGAGCGGCATTCCTTTGAGCGTCAACTTCTGATTCGGCAAAGCCGCCGGAGCGTTGCGAAAAAAGTCTGCCAATTCATCGCTCCAAACGGAACCCGTAAAACAAAAACCAAAACACAACACAAAAAAAATAATCAATCTTTTCATCGTTTGCTTTCAATAAATAAGTGAACTATGGAACATACCTAAATAAAAGTTGCCTGCTTAACGCAATACAACAGGTTAAGGATTATACAATATTCCGGTGAAATTTTCTTATATTCTACCGGATTAAGTGTTTCAAGTAGTGAAATTTCTTCTCGCCAGCGGCGAGAGAAAAAAGCATCTAGTGAATTTTCTTCTCGTCAACAGCGAGAGGAAAAAGCATCTAGTGAATTTTCTTCTCGTCAATAGCGAGAGGAAAAAGCACCTAGTGAATTTTCTTCTCGTCAACAGCGAAAGGAAAAAGCATATTATGAATTTTCTTCTCGTCAATAGCGAGAGGAAAAAGCACTTAGTGAAATTTCCTGATTCTATCGAATTAGGTGTTTCCCGCCGGAATAGTAAAATAATAGGTAATATTTCATCGGCAATCATTAGGTGGGCAACCTTTCGCTGAAAGGTTGCGTTGGCGATAGCCGACTTGCCCCTGTTGACGGTTGGTAACTTGATGCAACTCAATTTGCTATTGTTAATCTAATTCACTGTCGGCGAGTACGCCAACGCGACCTTTTAGCAAAAGGTCGCCTACCTCTGTGAATAGGTCAGTGAATGGGTACGAATCGTCTGTTTATTGCCGTGCCGGAGGTTTGTTGTTATGGCAACGTCGCGGAATAACCGTCGATGGTGTCGGCGAGCAGGTCAAGGATTTTATTGGGGGTTGTTATGGAAACGGAACGAACCGAACCGTCGCCGATTAGGAAATTACAAATACCGGGGTGATAACTGCCAAAACCATAAGCATTGATCACGTTGATCGTTTCGGTAAATTCATCAGGTCGGGCAAGACGCCCTGCCCCGCGAATATCACGACCGGAAGAAAAAGAACGCCAAACTCCAGCGGTCAAAATAGAACAATCCGCTGATTCGGCTTGGGCGATACCGCATTTATTGAACCGGTTTAACGGAATATGTTTTTCACCGAGTAAAAGTTGATTACTGGTTCCGTCTTTCCAACGTTGAGTCATATTGTCGCGCGGCTGCCATGAACGGAAGGAGGCAACCCAATCCGGTGTTGTTGCGTCGAAAACTTCCCATTTGGCAACAGGAAACGGACCATGTTGATTTTGGTAATGACTTGGCTTTCTGGGACAATACGTTTGAAACCAGCTATGACTTGTCCAGCCGTCTGCTGCGGAAGGATTGCCCGAAGCGTCTCTTCCGCCAACTCCGTAGGCGTTGTGCACGATAGCGTAATCGCCTTGCGTGCCGAGAAATTCACATTCCCAACCGGCTTGTGCGTCGGTCGTTTCTTCGATCATAATATTGCCGCCGCCGCGTCGTGTCGGGCAACAAAAAATCGAAACGGAACCGAACCCTTCCGCAACCTGTTTATTCGCGGTGTAAAGTTCCAAAAATGTCCACGCGGTCATTGTAAAAGGCGGTGCTCCGGCAACTGTGGGACTGGAAAGTTCATCGTACAACGCCTGTTGTTCAATAAACGGAAAAATAATCCCGAAAAGCGTGATACCATCAAAGGTCTTGTTGTCATCGGCTTTACTTGTTCCGGTAAGAAAACCGGTTTGTCCGTCTTGACACCAATTGTTGCCAACACCGGACGGCGGAACGGCTTTTCGGGTGTCGTGAAAATTGTGAACCGCAACCCCCATCTGTTTTAGATGATTCGAACACCGCATCCGTCTTGCGGCTTCTCTTGCTGCCTGAACCGCCGGTAACAAAATCGCGATTAACACGCCGATAATCGCAATCACCACCAGAAGTTCCACAAGTGTAAATGCACGGTATTCTTCTTTATTTTGTGTGTGTTGAATATTTTGAGTATCTTGAGTAATGGGATTGAACATTGTATTTTCCTTTCAAAAATTGAGTTTAACAAAAATAATTACAACAGTGTGATAATTACAAACGAACGGTGATAATTACAACGATTTGGATTCACCGCCGTTGACGGAACCATAAGCCCCCCAAACACCGAAAGGCGATTCTCCAGAGTCAACCGGATGAGTGGGAGCGGAAGTTGTTCCCAAATCTCCC
>JAISBG010000406.1 GCA_031266315.1 Planctomycetaceae bacterium
CAGGTGGGCAACCTTTTGCTAAAAGGTTGCGTCGGCGTTAGCCGACAGTGAATTAGATTAACGACGGCAAATTGAGTTGCCTTCCATTTTGGAATCAAGTTATCAACCGTCAACAGGGGCAAGTCGGCTATCGCCGACGCGACCTTTCAGCGAAAGGTCGCCCACCTGATGATTTGACGATTCCGGTGGGAAACTTCCAATCCGGTGGAATCAGGAAAATTCTTTTATCAACGGACTTATCACGTATCGCGTCTTCCGACAACAATTAGGCTTTGGTCATCAGATTGGGGTTCGCGTCCGGCAAAACTGTGAATGGCATTGATGAGATTTTTGCCGAACTCAATAACAGATTCTGTTCGGACTTTTTTCAGATAATTTAGAACACCTTCTGTTGTAAAATATTGACCTTGCGAATTCATGGCGTCGGTAATTCCGTCACTGATAATCACAAGCGTTTGACCGTTCTGAATCACAAACGAACTTTCAGGATATTCCGTATCGTCCATCACACCCAACGGTAAACCGATTTTCGGCTCTCCAAGCATTGTAACCGTTCCGTCTGTTGCAACAAGAATGGGCGGGACATGACCGGCGTTGTGAAACACAATTTCATTGGTTGCCGGATTTAACACCCCAAAGAAAAAAGTAATAAAACGGTTGTCCCAACGCGGTTCGCAGAAAACCCGGTTCAAACGTTGAACCGTTCCTTCAAATGTTGTCTCGATAATCAATCCGCTTCGGACTTCCGCTGAAAGTTTTGCCATCAACAGCGAAGCGGCAACACCCTTGCCGGAAACATCGCCCAACGCAAAAACCAACCGACCATCCGGCAACATAATGTAATCATAGTAATCTCCGCCAAGATATTTGGCAGGTCGATAAAAATCGTAAAATCCGTAATTGGGAATTGTCGGCGGCGCAAGCGGCAACAAACCTCGTTGAACGGTATTGGCAATATTCATTTCCCGCTCCATAATTTTTTCCGTCATGGCGATTTCATGGAGTTTGGCATTTTGGTAAGACACCGCAACTTGATACGCCAACGACACCAGCAAATCAAGGTCTTCGTAAGTAAATTTCCGTCCGGTTGATCGTGCGTCCACCTGAATCACGCCCAAAACTTCCGATTGATCATAGTCCATCACCGGCGCAGCCATAATTGAGTAAATACTGTAATTGACAATACTTTCACTCGGTTCAAACCGCGAATCATTCGCCACATCGTCCGAAAGAATAGCGGCTTTGGATTGAGCGACTTTTTCCAAAATCGAACGGCTAATACGAAAAGAGTCTTGATTATTCGGGTCGCGGTGTTGAAACGCTTTGAGTTCAAGACGACCGGAACTGTCATTCAGCAAAATGTAAGCACAATCCGCTTGCAAAAAGATTTTGAGCAAATTTTGAACCAGTTGCGGCAACACTTGATCCACCGCCGCCCCAAGATTACGCCCAATATCAATCATTGCCTGAAGTTTAACCGCTGCATTGGCAGACGTAAGAACCGGACGTTTATCGGTTAATTTGATTTGCGATTTAACCGTGTAGGCGTTGTCTAATTCTTCGTCGGCATCGGAAAGATAAGCCCGACTCTTGTCGGAAAGAATTTGAACCGACGAACTATGGTCTCCGAAATTGGTATCGTCAGACGAAAAAATAAGTTCAACGTTGCAAAAACGAAGCAAATCCCCTTCACGGAGCCGTGCTTTTCCCGTAACTTGTTGATCGTTGAGAAAAGTTCCGTTTCTGCTTTGCAGGTCTTCGATGTAATAACCGTTTTTTTCCCGTATCAACCGTGCATGTTCCCGACTCACGCCGTTGTGGTCAAGGCAAATGTCGCAATCAGCATACCGTCCGATTCGGGCGACATCGGTATTGATTGGAAAAACTTGGTGTCCGATTGTATTGGAATCACGAGTTTGTAAGGAAGCCATAAGAGTTTTTTGCAGTTGCCCGCGTGTTGTCTTGCGGTATGATTGAAAATCAATATAATGTCTGACTTATTGCAGATTGAACAATATACATTATATTGCTCAAAGTGTAATAATAAAACCAGTAGAATTACCTATTTTCTCAAATCTTACAAAAAAGTCAATCCTATTATAGTGAATAGTGGAGAGTTGATAGTGGATAGTTGGGGACGCAAGCGGATTCAATACGATGCAATTATTTAACTCTTCACTATCAACTCTCCACTATCCACTACTTTTTATTCTTTGTTAACACCTTACGATATTCTTGGACCTGATGGTTCGATTGCCCGACGGCTTGAGCGGTATGAACTGCGTCAAGAACAACTTGACATGGCAGAAGCGGTTTACCGTGCTTTTATTGCGAAACGTCATCTTGCGGTTGAGGCGGGAACCGGAGTTGGCAAGAGTTTTGCGTATCTTGTTCCGGCAATTCTTCAAACCGCCGGTGATCAGAACAACGCCGGTACAATTTTGGAACAGCCGAAACCGAATGATTTGGAACCGGACGAAGAGGATCCGTTTTACGGTGAAAAACCTCCGCGAAGCCGTGATTCCAATCGTTTTGAAGGGAATTATTCTGATTTGAATCATTCCGATTTGAACCGGCTTGATCCGAATCGGGAATTGCAACAAATTGCGGGAAGAGAAACTTCCGATGAATCGGCATTTATTCCGCGTGTGGTTATTTCGACGCATACGATTAGTCTTCAGGAACAAATTATTGAGAAGGACATTCCTTTTTTGCGTTCGGTCTTGCCGTTTGAGTTTACGGCGGTGTTGGTCAAGGGTCGCGGGAATTATCTTTGCCTCCGGCGGCTGCATACGGTGCAACAAAAACAGGGGTTGCTTTTCGATGATCGAAAACTTCAGGAGTTGCAACGGATCGTTGATTGGAGTCGGGAGACGGAGGAAGGTTCCCGATCGAGTTTGAACCCGGAACCGGATTGGAGTATTTGGGGAGAAATCTGTTGTGAGGCAGGCAATTGTCTTGGTAAAAAGTGTTCTTATTTTGCTTCTTGTTTTTATGCACAAGCGCGTCGCCGAATTGCCAATGCTCAGATTCTTGTGGTGAATCATGCGTTATTATTTAGTGATTTGTCGGTTCGGATGCAGGGCGGTAGTATTTTACCGGTGTATCATTTTCTTGTCTTTGACGAAGCGCACACAATGGAACAAGTTGCGGCGAACCATTTGGGTCTTTCGGTAACACAAGGGCAAATTGAATACAATCTCAACCGGCTTTACAATCCGCGAACTCAGAGAGGTTTACTGACAGACCAAAGTCTTGGCGAAAAGATCGTGAAATCATTGATTGCGGAGTTGCAACAGGCGGTGGACGAATGTTTTTACGCTTCGGAGAATTTTTTTCAGGACTTGGAAACTTGGTTACAAAGACACCCCGGCAGCAATGGTCGGATTCGGAAATCGCGAATTGTCAACAATAGTCTTTCCGGTTCGATTCGCAAGTTGAATGAAAAACTTCGGGAGTTGCTGGAGCAACTCAAAAACCCCAATGAACGTCAAGAATTACGTTCGGCGCGGGAACGCATGGCGACACTTGCCGGAAATATAGATGTTTGGGTGTTGCAAGGGTTGGAGGAAGAATCTGTTTATTGGCTTGAGGCAACTCATTCAGGACGTGGAAAACCACGTATTTCGGTCAACGCTGTCCCAATTGACATTGGACCCATTTTGCGGGAACAACTCTTCGCTAAAATTCCCAGCATTGTCATGACCAGTGCGACTCTCTCAACCGGAAAATAACCAAACATTGCCGGAACAAACCTTTGGGGAGCCAATTTTTCGGTTGGGGAGTTCCTCTTTCCAGTTGGGGAGTTCCCTTTTTCGGTGGGGGAGTTCCC
>JAISBG010000432.1 GCA_031266315.1 Planctomycetaceae bacterium
TGGGTGCTGTTATATGTAATCAGGCTCATTATATCGAAGAATGGCTTACGTTTCACCGTCTTGTAGGGTTTGAGCGGTTCATTATCGCACTTCATCGTTGTTCCGATGAAACGTTATCCCGAATTAAATCTTTGCCGTTTTCCGGTAACATTATTACATTGGAATTACTGGGCGATGAACAGTTTGTCCAACTTGGTGTTTATACTAAAATGGTACAAGAATTTGGTACGACGACACGCTGGTTCGCTTTTTTCGATGCCGATGAATTTATGTTCCCATGCCAAACAGATGATATGCGTTCCTTCATGACGGAATTTGAATCGTATGGCGGTTTGGCGGTTCATAATCTTGAATTCGGAGCCTCCAATCAGGTTTTAAAACCGGACGGTCTTTCTATTGAAACATTTATTTATCGGGCTTCCGATCATTGTTACGCTCACCATTCCACGAAAAGCATTGTTGATCCGAAACAAGTGATCCGCTTCCTTTCACCTCATTTAGCGGAAACAGTTCGAGGACTCGTTACCGAAGATCACGTCTCCTGTGATTTGAGCGGAATCTGGCGGTTGGAAAAAGAACCGGTTTTTTCACGAGTACGGTATAACCATTATCATACCCGCTCCATGGAAGATTGGGTGGAACGTTATCGACGCGGAAATTGTAACGATCCGAATCCGCATTACCGGTTCGATATTAACCGTTTCAATGAATGTGACCATAAAGACAAAATCGATACGGAAATTTTGCGTTTTGCCGATAGATTACACCGGGAACTTCAACGATGAAAACTTACAAAGAAAAACCCAATCTTCAAAATACGGTTGTTGTCAGTGTTGCCGCATGGAATGATGCCGATTTCCGAACAGAAATTTTTCGTCGTTCCGCTGAAAAGCAGGGAATTAAAGTACACTTCATCGACTACGGCGCGGAATGGCAGGGATTTTACCAACACAAAATTACAAACCTGCGAAGAGAACTTCTGAAACAGAAGGAAAATGGAATTCGTTACGCTCTCTTTGCCGACGCAAGAGATGTCGTGTTTGTCGGTTCGGCAGAGGAAATAATCAATCGATTTGCGCTGCTGGATCAAGGGAGTATTTTATTTGCTGCGGATAAACCGCAAACAGTATTCCCCTTTCAAGAGCCTTGGTTTCAAAAAGCACTTGCCGCACATTGCAGTAACGGATATGGTGTTTTGAACGCCGGAACGTATGCTGGAGATATTGTTGCGATTTTATCCTTGTTTGATGAATGTGACCGGTTACGTGAAACGGCATGTCAGTTAAACGGAATGCCTACAATACCATTAGAACGAGCGTTAATCGAAGGGAAAAAATTTTATTTCGATGATGATCAATTTTTTGTACAAATACTTCAGGCACAAGGGTATCCCGGAATCCATGTCGATACAGAAAAACAACTTTTTGCGGTATTTGACCATGAATATCCTCCTATTCGTGAACGGATTTCATTACCGCCGGAAGATGAACGCTCTCTCGGAACCGCATTGATTTTACATTCGCCTTGGCTCTCAAAAAAAGAAACGGAAAAGGGGGAATCACTCTGGAAACAATGGGTGATTCGTGAAAAAATTATTGATCCTATATTAAGAAAGTAATGGAAATCATGACCATCGCCGTCCTCAAACACCATACCCATAATATCGGTGACGATATTCAGCGTTTGGCTCTGGAAGCCTTGCTGCCTCACGTCGATCTTCGCATTGATAGAGATGATATGAGCCTGATTAAAAAATTTGATTCCGATACAAAATTGATTGTCAACGGCTGGTTTGCGAAACAGACACACAAAGTTTATCCGATTCAGACCAAAGCACAGGTTCTTTATATCGGATTCCATGCAAACGATGATGACGTCATTCCACTCAAACCGCAATCGCCGGTCGGATGCCGTGATTTATGGACTTTTGAACTTTGCCGGCAGAAAAATGTTCCCGCATGGTTGTCCTGGTGCGCAACATTAACGCTTCAATGGGAAAGACCAACAAAACGAAACAATATTTTGTTGGCAGATATTTTTGAAAAAGATTTAGATTCGGTTCCAAAAAACATCATTCAAGCCGCGAAACGGGTTACTCATGAAATTGATCCGCTCCTTGACAGAAATAGTGAAGCTTTAAAACGGCTGGAGTTGTACGCTTCCGCTCAATTAGTTATTACAAAAAGGCTTCATGCCATGTTGCCTTGTCTGGCAATGGGAACTCCGGTTGTTTTTGTAACACCTACGTTCGGAATTCATCGGTTTGACTTTTACCGTGATTTGGCTTGGACACCGGAAAACGCACCTTGGAATGAAATGAGACCGAAAGTTTCCCGTGAATACATTAACGGAATGTCCGTCTCCTTCCAAAAAACGTTAGACGGTTTTTTGAAATCATAATATAATGTTACTGAAATATAGAGAGAAATAATGGACTATCTTGTTATCGGTGCTTTGTTTAAACAGGAGAATTGTTGGCTGGATGAATGGATACATTATCATACCGCTGTCGGAATTGAACGCTTTTACTTGTATTGCCATGACGAAGATCCGCGTATCGCCAAACGTATCCTGAAACCATATATCGAAAAGGGATTGGTCAAAATGGCGATAGTAACAGATAATACTGTATTAAAAACACTTCCGCGTCCGGCAGTTCATCCTGCGATTTGCCGCGAAATTATTAACGAAACAATAAACAAAACACGATGGCTGGCGATTGTTGATCTTGACGAATTTTTATTACCAAGAACAAGTGATGATTTACGAACAATTTTACAACATTATGAAACGTTTAGTGCCTTAACCGTCAATTGGCATATTTTCGGATCGTCGGGGCAACTCCGGCGACCGCCGACACAGATAAATCATTTTCTTTATCGTGCAGAAAACAATCATCCGATGAATCTCTTTGTTAAAAGTATTATTCATCCCGAAACAGTCGAATTATCACGAATCATGGAACGTAGTGAAACAGGAATTGTGCCGCATAAATTTCCGTATCGGAAAGGAATTGCCGTTGACGAATATTTTCGACCAAGTGACAACTCTCATTATAATTCCTACACTTTTGACAAAATCGGAATGAATCATTATATCACCCGTTCCTATCAGGATTTTTGGGAGATCAAAGCCCCGCGCGGCAGATTATGCGGATTACCGGATCATGATGAGGACTGGTGGGAAAAACTTGACCGAAATGAAGTGTACGATAATGAAATTTCGCAACGGTTTGCACATGTTATTTAATAAATGTTCAAGAACATATTCAAAACATTTTTTCAGGCATTACGAAGTAAAGCGACCTTCCTATTGCCTTTGGAAACAGTCGCTGATTAAGAAAGGAAAACTTATTTATGAGTTCCAAACGAGTATTCAGTAAACTTGCAGCAAGAACGCACATGCCGTTCTACAATGACGGAATGATCGTGTTTTGCATGAACGAGGTTCCCGCTAAACTGCGTACCAGAGCGGGATTAACGGAACAAGAATCTGATTATCGTCCTTGGCAGATTTTTCGTGCCGACTGGACGACCAAGTCGATTTTTTCCGTTCGCTGCAGTATGCCGCAAGATGCCGTGTTATGTAATCCGATGTTCTTCAAAGAGTCGAATTTGTTACACGTTTCATTTATTGCGGGAATTCCTCATGCGGCGGGATTTCAGTACCGTCTCTACGCAATGCATGGTGCCACGTGGGATACACTTTGCGATTCGGCTCCGGTAAGCCCGCAGTTTGCCAGAACAGGATTTGTCAGTCCGCGACATTTTTGTCTCGGGAGTGATCATGAACTTGACTTGCTTGATCGGGTCGATCATCGGCGTTACCGTCTCACGACTTCCCTGGATAATATTGCGCGTGTAACTTTTGATCCGCAAGAACCTTCGCGGCTTTTAATTACCGGCGCGGTGGAGGTGCATTTCAAGACTTTGATTTTTGATACGGTTACCGGTTCGATTCACGAGATTGTCGGTCCGGCACCGGTTTATAAAGCCTGTCTTGTCGGCAACAGGGTGATCTATTCCTATCGGGAATCCGAAGAGATAGAAGATTTCCAACTTCACATTGCTCCGCTTGAACTTCAACCGACCACAGATTCCGTTTCACTTTTACCCATGTAACCCTTATACCGTAGCCGGTATGGGCGATAGGCTTCGCCCTTGAACAAACGCTCCGCGATGCTGCGCTTACCGTGTTCAGCTTCGTGAATTTTAAAGTAACTTTAGTATAACATCACTTTCTTCAACTTATTTTATTACAATAACTATTTTTTTTCGAAAGGAAAATTATCATGCCAGATTATTCACCAACTATTAATGCCGGTTCCGTGAAACGGAATCAATATCATGTTGCTTCGACGATTTCGTTACCTCCTTACGGTTCGGGAATCAGTCTCTTGAATGTGCTCCAACAACTCCAATCCAATTTTAAGACCGCCGATCTTAATACCGTCCGTCAGGTGTCTATTATTGATTCATCGGGACGCCGCTGTGCGGTCGGTCAATTTATTAACGGAATTTTTGTACCGGGAGAAGGATTTATCAATCCTAGTTGTCCGGTTCATGGTTCCAATGCCAATAGCCTCAGCGTTTCTAACAGCGGGAGCGGCGGCGGTACCGACGGGAACAGCGGCTGTACTTGCGGTTTTTTCCCCTATCTGATGTATTGGACGGATTTTCATGTTTGCGGCGAAGACCCGGATGACCCGTGTGAAAATGATTGTGATTGTCCGTCCAGCGCGGGACCGATACGTTATTGGGACGGTAAAATCATTCATTCCGTCCAGGATATTAACAGTAACGGTATTCTGCCTTGGGGACATTCACGTAGTTACGATAATACAGTTCCGTTTGATCTGGAACAGCATATCGGTTACCGTTGGCGTTTTAATTCCTTGCCGCATCTTGTTTTTTCGCACG
>JAISBG010000445.1 GCA_031266315.1 Planctomycetaceae bacterium
AACCCACCGCGTTGCGGTGGGTTGTTACGCATTGCCCTTGCAGGGCGGAGGAAAACTTGCAATCCTACTGGCATTTTTAGCCATTTTCAATAACTTTTATATCAAAATTCCGATGTTGATGTATGTTTTGCCGACGGTGCGTAACATGAGTTTTGTAATTTTTCTGAATCTTTGTATTGACAAACCGATTTTATCCAATATCATAAATACATAGTAAATCTATATGTTTTATATGCAAAGAAAGGAAAAACCATGACGTCTCATATTTTTGCAAACGTTTTGGAAAAAATCGGCAAAACGCCGTTGATTCGGATTAACAAACTGAACACGGGTAAAGCGGAGGTTTTAGTGAAAGTGGAATCGTTTAATCCGGCGGGAAGTGTTAAAGACCGTATTGCGATTGCCATGATTGAAGCGGCTGAGAAGTCTGGAGAGTTGAAGCCCGGTGCTGTAATTGTCGAACCCACCAGTGGAAATACAGGTATTGGTCTTGCCTTGGTTGCTGCGGTGAAAGGTTATCGTCTGATTTTGACGATGCCGGATACTATGAGCCTTGAACGGCGTAAACTCCTTTCTGCTTATGGAGCGGAACTTCAATTGACCGATGGCAAATTGGGAATGAAAGGAGCGGTTCTGCAAGCGGAAAAACTTGTTAAAAATATTCGCGGTGCGTTCATGCCGCAACAATTTGATAATCCCGAAAATCCGGCATATCATCGCCTGACAACTGCTGAAGAAATCTGGAATGACACAGACGGCAAAATTGATATTTTTGTTGCGGGAGTTGGAACCGGCGGAACCATCACCGGAGTTGGTGAAATATTGAAACATCGGAAACCGAATATCAAAATCATTGCCGTAGAGCCGTCGGAATCTCCTATACTTTCTGGTGGTTTACCTGGGTCGCATAAAATTCAAGGAATTGGAGCGGGGTTTATTCCGTCGGTGTTGAACGTGAACATTATTGATGAGATTATTCCGGTTATTTCCGAAGAAGCCGGAGCGACCGCTCGTGCTGCAGCGCGGTGTGAAGGTCTTTTAGTTGGCATTTCTTCCGGTGCAGCGTTACACGCCGCGCTGGAATTAAGTAAACGCCCTCAATATGCCGGTCAACAAATTGTTACCGTATTGCCTGACACTGGTGAACGCTATCTTGCCGGTTGGCTGTTTAACAGTTGACAGCGGAGAATGTTTCAAGCGGAATTTTATCAATAATCGACTTCACGAATAAAACTCAAAAAGTGGGCAACCACAAGGTGGGCAACCACAAGGTGGGCAACCACAAGGTGGGCAACCGTTCGCTGAACGGTTGCGTCGGCGTTAGCCGACTTTGCCCCTATTTCCGGCTGGCAACCGGATTCCGAAACAATTGGCAATACAATTTGCCATCGTTAATCTGATTCACAGTCGGCGAGTACGCCGACGCAACCTTTCAGCGAAAGGTTGCCCACCACTTTTCGCAATTTTCGTGTGTTTCGCGTTTAAAATGCTTACATACTTAATCCGGTAGAATCAGAAAATTCCGTTGAAATATTACAACAAATACATCGGCAATTATCTTTAACGGTCAACCGTTTTATGTACGATTTCTTCATTTTCCCAATGATTCATCTCCTAGAATCAATGCTCCTTGTGCGGGACGTGTTGCGAAAAAAGTCGGTTCAATACCGGTTTTTGTTTTATATTGTTTTGAGATTACTTTGGAAATATTCGCGGCTTTTGACGATTTCACAAGCGACACCGTGCAACCGCCAAAACCACCGCCGGTCATTCGGGAACCAATCACGCCGTCTGTTGACCGCGCTATTTCAACTAAAATATCAATTTCCGCACATGTAATTTCAAAATCGTCCCGCATTGACACATGACTTTCGTACATTAATTTTCCACATGTTTTCCAGTTTTTGTGAATGATTTCGTCCGCCATGTCAACGGTTCGATCATTTTCCGTAATAATATGACGTGCGCGGCGGAAACAGATATTGCCGTCCGGTTCTTTGTTGAACACGGATTGAACCTCTTCGAGTTGCCGTAACGTTGCGTCGCGGAGCATGGGAACTCCGAGTAACTGGGCGGCTTTTTCACATTGCCGACGACGATCAGGATATTCGCTGCCGGTTAATTGATGTTTTACATTACTGTTGATAATCAAAACAGCAATATCGAGATCGTCAAACGGAATCATTTTGGGAACGCGGCTGCGGCAATCAAGAAGCATTGCGTAACCTTCACGTCCCATCGCGGAAATAAACTGATCCATAATTCCGCATGGCATTTTGGCAAAAAGGTGTTCCGCTTTTTGACAAAGCAATGCTTTTTGTACAGGATCAAATTTTTGTCCGGTAATTGCTTCAATCAGTGTTGCTGTTGCAACTTCCAACGACGCACTGCTCGACAAACCGCCTTCAAGCGGAACGCTTGAGTTAATAATAGCACGAAAACTCATGGGATGGAATCCCGCTTCAACAGCATTTTGAACCACTCCTTGAATATAACTTGACCAAACAACAGTTTGCGGCGGTGTTGCGGAACCGTCCAATTTAATTGTTACCGATTCCTCTTTATTAACACTGTAAACATCGGCATCGGCGGCATTGTTGGGAGCCGCCGCGATAACGGTGTAACGTTCAATTGCCATCGGAAAAACGAAACCGTCATTGTAATCGGTGTGTTCACCGATCAGATTGACCCGACCGGGCACGGCAACAATCCAAACGGGTTCTGTTTCGTATTTTTTCAAAAATTTCGATTTAGTTTCTGCAACAAGTTTTTTCATAACAATAATAATATTAATAATAAAAGGGGTTAATTTTCTGATTGTAACAACAACGGTTTACATTTCCGTTATTTCGCGTGTTTCATATTTTCCAAATATTGATCAATCAATTCGATGCAGTCTTTGGCATCGAGAATTTCTGTAACTGTCAGGTTTAGGACGTAAGATTCCAGAATACCGTAAAGATGACTTGCGGCGGTTTCTACATTCCGAACGGTCAGCTCACCGGCGGCGATTGCTTCCCGAAGCAGCCGCGAAAGGAGAAATTTCATTCCGAATGTATGCCGTCGAACTTTACGTTTAACATCTTTTCCGCTTTGCTTTTGGGTCAGAACATAATCAAGTACCACCGTCAGGAATACCCGATTGTCTTCGAGCATTCGAACCGTCAGATGTAATATTCGTACAATTTTTTCCAACGGAGTCCATTCTTTTCGGTCGAGAATTTTTTCAACCATTGTGTTAAGGTTCCCTGTTGCCAACTTGACGGCATACGTGAAAATTTCTTCTTTATTCTGAAAATATTTATAAATGGCGGTTCGGGAAATATCACAACGGTTTGCGATTTTTTGGTACGTAACACCGCTGTAACCTTCTTCCGCAAACAGCGCAAATGCCCGCTCTAAAATCATATTTCGACGTTGTTGATGATCAACCGAAATAGCCATTATAGTTGATAGTGAATAGTCGTCAAATACCAGCAATTTGTTACTGAAATTTACAACATTTATTAAGTTTTGTTATTTATTCCAATTGGGATAACCGCCATAAAACCTATTAACATAATAACAAAAATTAGAGAACAATACAAGACCCCGTTTATTTCTAATTGGAACAGATGCCCACACCTTCAGTCGTAACTGTCTATTTAATTTGTACCTATTCACGTAACTATTGTAAAATATTATGTAAAAAAATCCTTCGCCCCGCAAGGGGCAATGCGTAACAACCCACCGCAACGCGGTGGGGAATGACACACAAACAATCGCCCTGTAAGGGCAATGCATTAAAATCACCAATCCGTTTTGTATTGCTTTCAGGACGATTGTCGAGGAGGGAATGTTACCCACCGCGTTGCGGTGGGTTGTTATGCAATGCCCCTAAAGGGGCGGAGGAAAAACTTGTAATCCTACTGAATTGTTACGCTTCCCCTCTTGCATATTTTTTTCTTACGTGTAAACTGATGATTTGTTATTGATGACATTGCAAAAAATTAGTTACTCATTTTTCATTTTTTTACACAGAGAACACATGATTAAAAGAAACCCGTTTACTTCGTTTATTTTCGTTTTTGTAACTATAACAACGATTGGTTACGGATACAACACTATTGCCGATGATGTTCCGGAATTTATCAAACTCGAAGGACATACCGATTGTGTATGGTCTGCCGTGTTTTCTCCCGACGGTAAAAATATTGTTACCGCAAGTAGGGATAACACCGCACGGATTTGGGAAACGGCAACAG
>JAISBG010000673.1 GCA_031266315.1 Planctomycetaceae bacterium
TTGGTTGATACGCGGCAAGCAGCGCAACATATCATCTCATCGTCAACGACAGCCGACAGTGAACCAGATTAACGACGGAAAATGGTATTGCCAATGGTTTTGGAATCCAATTGCCAAACCAAACTAGGGGCAAGCCGGCTATTTTGACCCCATTAGGGGTCGAATATTTATAGAACAAACGAATAGAATTTTTGTCTGCTTAAACAGGAACATCCGTTAAAACATACCGCATTAAAGATCGCCTATTGATACCTTGATCCTAATATTCGCAAACAGTTACAAAATTTTATTTTCTCCAATATGACCGTAGAAATATCCAACCCTGATACCGGAGAACTTGAAGAAACACTCCGTTTTGCGTTCGGACATCTTCCTGAAAATGAATTAGTGATACGGATTAACTCTATACTGGAACAATATCGTTCAGGAATGCTCAGTCTTGAAGGAATTTTTCAAGCCAAAATACATGGTCAACGGATTGGTGTTCTTTTTTCACAATTACGGATTGATCAAACGGTTTTGTCCTGGGTTCCGGTGATGCGGGACGGTTTTTCTATTGCGTCATTTTTTGAACCGCTTCAACAATTTTGCAATCGAAAACAGGCAATTGCTGTATTGGCGTTGGCAGATATTGGTCAGCAATTTGATGAAACAATTTTGCTTTCTGTTGGAAAATTTGAATTATTGTCCGATTTAATTCATCTGGTATTTTTTGTTTCGGAAACAACAGAGAATTCTGATTTTGTGGAGGAACTTCAGTTTATTCCGATGAACCATTTTTCTGAAGACGTGTTCGACGAGATGGCTGAACTGGTTCACGCAACCTACCGGAATACCCGCGATTTTCCGCAACTCATGCAAATTGCACCGGTTAAACAGGTTTTACATACGTATCAATCAGGACAAATTTTTTTACCCGAACTCTGGTTTTTTGTACAAAAAGAGAACCGAAATATTGGAGTTCTCTTAATGACCGACCAACCGGAGGAACAAATAGAGTTAACATATATGGGGCTGATCGAAGAAATGCGTGGATTGGGATTTTCGAAAGAAATTGTCCGGTACGCTAAACGAATTGCCGGTTTTCGCAAACGTCTTTTCCTATTGACATCGGTTGACGAACAAAACGTAGCGGCTTTAAAAACTTATCTTTCTCAAGGATTTTCCGCTTGGGACAGAAAAGGTGTTTACGCAAAATTCTTGAAACAGAAACATAACGACAGTAAATAAATTTATGATTGAGATTTATACTGTGTTAGGATTGTATTTGATATTTTTCAAAAGATCGAAATTAAATTTTCGCAACATCATTTTCAACCTAATTTTTCTAACAAAAACAACCTCTGTAGCAAAAAGGACAAAAAATATACGAACCTCATTACTTCATTAAAAATGATCAATAAGGTAATGAGGTTGCTTTGCCAAGTTGTTTCGTCAGAGAAATTAGGTTGAAAATGAGGTTGGCGAGTGCAGCACTGTAACCACACAAAAAACTTGCAATCCTACTGCCCCCTATTGACGGACTCTTGAGATGTGTTTTAATTGGGAAACTTGAATTTTGCCAGCCAAACTTTGTGGGTTTGGGGATGGCAAAATTTTTAATCCGGCGGAGCAACGGGAAAATATTTTTTCAACTTTTCCTTTTAAGAAAGGATACTACTATGTTTATGTTCGTTAAAAATTTGTTTGATTGTTTTGCCGTATTCTTCGGAACCATTTTTTCCGTGTGGAAAACTTGTGTTAAAATAGGGGGGGGGAGGCAGTCTGTGTAAGGATAAAAGAATTTCTAAAACGGCTTTTACTCTTGTTGAACTTCTTGTGGTAATTGCAATCATCGGCGTATTGATTGCTCTTCTGTTGCCTGCCGTCCAAGCCGCCAGAGAAGCGGCGCGGAGAATGCAATGTACCAACAATGTCAAACAGTTGGCTATTGCAACCCATAACCACCACGATGTTTATGGATATTTTCCCCCGCTTCGTACAAAACACCCAAACAAAGAAAAAGGTTATATGGCAACTTATACCATTTTTCCATGGACCTGTTTGTTACTTCCTTTTATGGAACAAACAGCCATGCATTCTGTATGGTCAACCTGCGACTATGACCATCCCAATTTCTTTTCAATTGATATTGGGACGGGAACACCAACTGGAGACGATGGAACAACCTTCAATTCTGTTGCTGAACGTTATGCTTATAAAAGTATTACGATTTCCTCGTTATTCTGCCCTTCTGATGACGGAGCCAATAGACCAAGTTTGGTTGGTAATAGTTGTAGAAACAGTTATGTTGTTTCACTAGGAGATTCCTATCTTGATACTCTAATGGGTTCTACATCGAAACGATGTCCTTTTGGACATGATGCTGACGCCTATTCGGGTAACTCACAAATCATTCGTGGAATTGAGAGTATTACTGACGGAACTTCAAATACCATTGCTTTCAGCGAAACAATAACCGCTAATAACTTCTTTGCGTCTGATCTGGGAGTTAAAGACGGAATAACCGCTGTTACCGATGAAATATCAGACGGAGGTCTGGCTACTACATGGAGTCCTATTTCATGTTTAGGGACACGTTCGACATCGAATCCCAATTCTTACAATACTGGTTCGATTATGGGCAAAGGCTGGAATTTATGGTATGGATTACACACTCCAAATTCTTTCCATACGATTCTTCCGCCTAATTCACCTAGTTGTGGTAGTTATAGTGCGGATTTTACAAAAATTTATTTCCTTTTGTCAGCAACAAGTAATCATACCGGAGGTGTTGTTGCTGGTTTTTGTGACGGAAGTGTTCGATTTGTTTCTGAAACAGTTAATTGTGGTGATTTGAATATTCCCGCTTCTAACATCGGACAATCAAATTACGGTATTTGGGGAGCCGCCGGTTCCATTGACGGCGGGGAAAGTAAATCGTTACCATAAAACTCGTTTTTAAGAAAGGAGAATAACATGTTCCGAATTATATTCGTATCATTATATATATTATTGTTTTATCAATCAGGTTGTTCGGAAAAACCGTCCGGTTTTCCCAATGTGTATCCGTGCCAGATTATCGTACACAATGGAGAACAACCGGAAAAAGATGTTCGTATTATTTTGTATCCGTCTTTTGCATCCGGTTCGTTACTCATTCAAGGTCAAACCGATATTGCCGGAAGTGCAACGATTTCAACTTCCCTCAATCGGTTTTCCCGACAAGGTGTACCAAAAGGTAAATATACGGCTGTTTTTGAAAAAATTCCTGAAACTGAATCTTCACTTTCAAAAAAAGAAATTGAAACTATGAAACCGGTACAACGAGAGGCTTATTACAAAGAACAAACCAAAAAACGTCTTGAACTGCAAAAAAAAGCACTTCCCGTTGTATTACAAAAACCTGCCGCTTCACCAATAAAGTTTGAAGTGAAAGATGAAATAGGTATCGTTGTTAATGTCAACCTAAAAGATTATTAATTAAAAATTTTCTTTCAGTAACAATTTGCCGGACTGTAATTTTGGATTTATTTTTATTGCGAAACACGCGAAAGATAATCCGATGAATTGTTACCGCGTTTTGAATTTTATTTTTTTCCGAGAAAACGTTGGCGTTGGAAAAATTCGGAGAGGATTGTTCCGCAAGGTTCAGCGAGAACTCCGGCAATTACTTCACAACGATGATTGAGCCGGTTGTCTCCGAGTAACGAAAAAAGAGAATTAACCGCTCCGGCTTTGAGATCGGAGGCTCCATACACAACTGTTGGAATCCGGGCTTGCAGAATCGCGCCGGCACACATAGGACACGGTTCCAGTGTAACATAAAGAATACAATCATCAAGCCGCCACGATGTAAGAGCTTCAGCGGCTTGGGTAATCGCAATCATTTCAGCATGGGCGGTGGGATCGTGCAGTTGTTCACGCTGATTGTGAGCGGATGCGATCATTCGAAAGTCGCGATGCAAAATTACCGCCCCAACCGGAACCTCGTTTTCTTCTGCCGCTTGTTGAGCTTCTTGTAACGCAAAACGCATGAAATGTTCGTGAGACGGATCGTATTGGTTCATATCGTTTTAATTCGTGTTTCAAACTGAGCAATTTTTGACAAACAAGATTTTTTAGATTTTTTAGAAATTCTCAAAAATAATTTACCGGACGATTCCAAATTCATGAACGGCATTGACCAGAGCAATTGCGTTTTCGACGGGAGTTTGCGGCATGATACCATGCCCAAGATTGAAAATAAATCCTGGACGCCGTTCTACTTGCCGCAAAATATGCAAAACCGATTGCCGGATCAGATCGCGATTTGTCAGTAAAATCGCCGGATCAAGATTTCCTTGAACGGCATAATTCGATCCGATCACTTCCCATGCCTGTTGGACGGTGATACGCCAATCAATTCCGATTACATGTCCTCCGGCATCACGAATATCGGTCAACAAGACGGGATTTCCCGGAGCAAAATGAATAATAGGCGTACCCGGTACAATTAAATCAATCAACATTCGGGAATAGGGTTTTACGTATTTTTTGTAATCTTCACCGGAAAGGCAACCTGCCCAACTGTCAAATAGTTGAACAATCTGAACACCGGCATTGATTTGGCTATTAAGATAACGGGCAGTCGAAACGGCGAACTTTTGCATCATTTCTTGCCATTCGTTTGGATAAATGTGCATGAATGTTTTGACTTGCCGGAAGTGATGACTACTGCCTCCTTCGATAGCGTAAGCCGCTAGAGTAAACGGGGCTCCGGCAAAACCAATCAATGGTAATGAATCGTCAAGACGTTCACGGGTACATCGAATGGTATTCATCACAAATTCCAACGGTTCAACAGATTCCAATTCGCGAACCATTTTGACAGCGGATGAATTTCGGATTGGATTACCGATTTTTGGTCCTCCATCGGGTTCGAATTCGAGTTCGAATCCCATTGGTTCTAAGATGAGCAGAATGTCTGAAAAAATAATTGCGGCATCGACATTGAGACGTTGAACCGCCGTGAGCATTACTTCGGCGGCAAGTTCGGGAGTTTTACAGAGTTCCATAAACGAGACATGTTCCCGAATTGCTTGATATTCCGGCATATACCGACCGGCTTGACGCATCAACCAAACAGGTACGGATTTCGTTTCCTGGCATCGTGCCGCCCGCATCATTGGGCTGTCTTCCCATTTTCTTTTCATAAATCGGAATTACTGGTAAGTTCAGATTGGAAGGATTTTTATCTTATTGTTTTAACAATAAACGTCTTTTTTGTACAACTCTTATCTTATTGCAATGGAACTTTTGTGGACAGTGATTATTAAATTGTATCTGTTGACCTCAAAAAATTCAAGACAAAACAAAAAAAACCGCAAAATTGAAATTATACTCCGTTAGTGTTATATTGATATTTTTCAAAAGATCGAAAATAATTTTTCGTAACTTCATTTTCAACCTAATTTTTACAACAAAAACAACCTCAGTAGCAAAAATGATAAAAAATATCAATTTTATGCCTCACACCGTCCTTGAGTCCTGTCTATCGGTTGGTTGACTTTGCAGAGTCTATTTGGTATTGTTTAATCTGTTTGGGCTATTCCGTTTTTCGTATCAATTCGGTAAATAGTTACATTTTTCAACCTTGTTAATCGGGAGAACAAAACAATGAAACGTTTATTTCCAATGTTTGTACAGATGATTGTATTGGAGTTGTTTATCTTTTTATGTTGTTACCGGATTGGGTTGACGCAAACGGTTGAGTCTAGTTTGCCGCTGGCTGTTAAGATTGACGCTTCACAACATGGAACGGAAATCTCGCCGTTTATTTACGGACAATTTATTGAACATCTGGGACGTTGTATTAACGGCGGCGGTATCTGGGCGGAAATGCTGGAAGACCGGAAATTCTTTTATCCTGTCGGTGATAAGGAATCCGCGTGGAAAGCAATTTACGATTGCAATCTCCGCATGACCGAACAACAACCGTTTGTCGGAAAACATTCGCCGGAATCCTTCACCACAGAAAATGAAGAACCGCGTTGGCTCGGTGTTTGGCAAAACGGGTTGGCTGTACGAAAAGGGAAAAAATATAACGGTTATGCGTGGGTCAAACCTTCCGAAGGTATCCAACGAATCGAAGTTCATTTTCATTGGAGTGACAAAAAAGAAGATCACGACGCGTTCAAAATGCCCGTCAACATTGGTGATTTTTATAAAGTCGAATTTGTTTATGAACCAATTAATGATTTCGATAATGTGATGATTGAAATTGCGGCATTCGGCAAGGGAACGTTTACGGTTGGGTGTGTTAGTTTGATGCCGTCCGACAACATCAACGGTTTGCGTGCCGATACGCTGGAATTATTGAAACGGCTTGACTCGCCGATTTATCGTTGGCCCGGCGGGAATTTTGTGAGCGGTTACGAATGGAAAGACGGCATCGGAGACCGTGATAAACGTCCGCCGCGCAAAAATCCGGCATGGAAAGGAGTTGAACCGAATGATTTTGGGGTCAATGAATTTTTGCAGTTTTGTAAGATTCTTAAAACAGAGCCGTATATTGCCGTCAACACGGGAAACGGCGAAGTGGAAAATGCGATACAAGAACTCGAATATGTCAACGGCAACTCACAAACACCAATGGGGCAACTTCGCGCCAAACATGGTTTTCCCGAACCTTACAACGTAACGTGGTGGGGTATTGGTAACGAGATGTACGGGAATTGGCAAATCGGTCATATTCCGGCTGAGAAATACGTTGAAAAACACAACGCTTTTGTTGACGCTTTCCGTGCCAAAGACCCGAAAATTAAGGTAATCGGAGTCGGCAATGTTGGAAAATGGGACGAAGCGTTTTTGCCCGGAACCGCGAAACATCTCGATTTAATTAGCGAACATTTTTATGTCGGAGCATCGAAAGATAATGTTACGGAACACGTCAAGCAAATACCGAATGAAGTGAAACGGATTGCCGATGCGCATCGGAATTACAGGAAAACGTTGCAACATTTCAAAGATGTTACGGTTCCGATTGCGCTGGACGAATGGAATTACTGGCACAACACGCCGCAAATTTTCGGGGAATTGGGTATCCGGTACAATATTAAGGACGGTCTCGGAATTGCGGCGGGGCTTCACGAATTTGCCCGACAATCGGACGTGTATTTTATGGCGAACTACGCTCAAACCGTCAACGTAATCGGTTGCATCAAGACGAGTAAAACCACCGCCAAAATGGAAACAACCGGACTTGTTTTGGAACTTTATCGTAAGCATTTCGGCAATTTACCGGTTAAAACGGAAACAGATTTATCAAACGGAAATCCTATTGATATTCAAGCGGCGTTGTCCGGCAACATGCTCATGCTCACCGTTGGAATTATCAACACATTGGGACGTGATAGGACAATAAAACTAGACATTCAAAATTTCGACGTGTCCAGCAAAATTAAAATTTTAACCCGCTTTGAAATTACCGATCCCGAAAATGACCCAAACGGTTTCAATGACCCCGACCAAACGTCCCGAATCGAAATTAGAGAAATAAAAAATACAACATTCGACGGTCATGTTTCTGTCAAACCTTACAGCGTAACATTACTAAAGTTCGGCAAAACACCGTTCTGAAAGAGTAACACAAAGGAAAACTTGCAATCCTACTGTGTTCCCTGTTTATTGGCGGTATTATTATGGTATATTGATCGACATGGATATTTTAACGAGTTGTTTATTTATTGGTGTTCTTGTGCTTTTGATTGCAGCAACAGTTGCGATTAGGGCGTTGCGGTGTTATGTTGATTTCGGTGTTGATCCGGCAATTTTGGATACATTTCGAACACGGATTCGTGCTTGGTGGTTGTTGTTCGGTTTATTGGCGGCGGCTTTTATCTGCGGTCCTCTGGTAACAACACTCTTTTTCTTCATTTTATCCATCGTTATCCTTCGGGAATACATCACCCTAACACCCAAAAGTCCCGCTGACCATCAGACATTGTTTTGGATTTACGTTTTTTTTACGCCGTTGCAATTTATTATGGTCGGCATCAATCCCGATTGGTTTGTCTCTAAAACAGGATTGGCTCCCTATCAGTTTTTTTCCATTCTTCTGCCGGGTTATGTTTTTTTGATTCTTCCCGGTTCGATGGCGGCGTCCGGTGATCCGAAACGTTTTCTGGAACGAACCGCAAAACTCCAACTCGGTTTAATTATCTGTGTTTATTCCTTGAGTTACGCTCCGGCATTGCTGACAATCGACCTTCCCGTCGCCTCGCCGATTCCTGAAGAAATGCCAACCGCCGCCATTCTGGATCACGGTTTGGAAAATACCGTTCTCGAAACGCTCCGCCCCCAAGAAGAAGAAACACCGGAACTTAACCAAACCGAACAATCATTACCGGCTTTTTATCACCGAATCTTACCCATGTTGAGCGGAAAACATTTTCAACTTCTTTTCTTTTTTGTTCTTGTTGTTCAACTGGGCGATGTGTTTCAGTATCTTTGGTCGCACGCTTCACGCCGTCATGTTGTTGCTCCGAAAATTAACTCCAATAAAACATGGGAAGGTGTTTTGGGCGGAGCGGTTACAACCGCATTATTGGGTGTTTCACTTTGGTATTTTACGCCGTTTCCCAAATGGTGGCAGGCTGGTTTGATTGCGTTGATTGCTTCCTTGATGGGGTTCGCCGGCAATATGACCATGTCCGCTATTAAACGTGATCGCGGTGTGAGCGGGTACGGAACATTAATTCAAGGACACAGCGGCTTTTTAGACCGGATTGACTCCCTTTGTTTCGCCGCTCCGGTGTTTTATCACCTCGCCTGGCTGTTCAGCAGGTAAAATAATTCATTTTTACCACAGAGACCACAGAGAAAAGATTTTTTGAACAATTTTTTGATTAATAACTCATGTTACGCACCGTAGGTAAAAAAATCACCGTTTAAGATGAATGAAAGTCAAGGTGAAGTGTTTATTCATGATTTTTAGTCCGTAGGACTTTCACGTGGATAACCCCGTGCAAACGAAGTGCAGCACGGGGTAAACGGAATCCCCTTACAACGAACTGCGTAGCAGTTCAACACACTCACGGCAAGGACAACTTTTTTCTGTTGAACTACTACGTAGTTGCGGTGGTGTATTACTCAATGCTCCGTGTTGCGTTGTACTTGCACGGGGTTATCCATGTTAAAGTCCTACGGACTTAGGAATCATGAATAATATATCTTCACCTTGACTTTTTAACTACGGTGCGTAACAGGAGTTTTAATAAAAACCTTTGATAAAAACCCGATGAAAAACGAACAGTACGATTATTATCTTACGGAAGAAATTGCCAATGCAATTACTCATGCGATTGGTGGTTATCTTGGTGCGGCGGCGGTTGTTCTTCTTGTGATGTTCACCATTCAGAGCGGTACACAAGTTCCTTGGAAGATTGTTTCCGGTTCTATTTTTGGGGCGGCAATCATCATTCTTTATTCGGCGTCAACAATCTATCATGCCGTAACCAATTACCAAATCAAAGAAATATGTCGGGCTTGCGACCAGATGGCAATCTATGTTTTAATTGCCGGTACTTACACGCCTTTTTGTCTTGTAACACTTAGACAAAGTCATCCGGTTATTGCTTGGACAGTTTTCGGGTCTGTTTGGGGTTTGGCGATAGCGGGTATTATTTTTAAGTTGTTTACAAAACGTCAATTCAAATATATTACCACAATAACCTATCTCGCTATGGGTTGGATAAGTGTTTTGATTCTTAAACCGTTGTATCATTTTCTTGAATTTGGCGGAATTTTTTGGCTTGTACTGGGCGGTGCCTGTTATTCATTGGGAGTCCTCTTTTTTCTCTGGCGAAAACTACCGTTCAATCATACGATCTGGCATTTTTTTGTTCTTGCCGGTACGATTTGCCATTTTTTCTGTATTCTTTTCTATGTAATCATGGCATAGCAAGGCAAGAATAAAAAAAATTTCCTGATTCTACCGGATTCGGTGTTTTCCACCAGAATAGTCAAATAATTGGTAATATTTCATCAGGTGGGCGACCTTTCGCTGAAAGGTCGCGTCGGCGATAGCCGACTTGCCCCTGTTGACGGTTGGTAACTTGATTCCAAAACGGAAGGCAACTCAATTTGCTATTGTTAATCTAATTCA
>JAISBG010000676.1 GCA_031266315.1 Planctomycetaceae bacterium
AAAGGGAAACCATTTTGGAGAAAACCCAGTTTTCAGGGTGAAGCAACCCTGTCTCCATGATGGGTTGGTTTGGACCGACGATGCCGTTATTCAACCGCTTAATCAGATTAATCGGAAAAATAATAGCACACATTTCCAGTTGACTCTTCCCATCCTTAGCAAGAGTGCCGAAAACGCACCAGCAGGGCTTCCTTCCCTGCCTGCGTTATTTATCGAATAATCGTCCTGTTGGAATTGACTCCGAAAATCGACATAACACAAAAAAATCGGACAACACAAAGTATCTTAACCGGATTATTACGATTGGACAAAATTTAGCCAACAGGTAAAACAACATTTGTCCTAATGTTCACGAATTGGTGTAATGTTTTATTAATTGTAGGAAAGGTGGGCGATCCCTTCGCTATTTGCTAAAAAGGGTCGCGCCGGTTGACTCTTTATCGACTCCAAAACGGAAGGCAACACCATTTGCCGTCGTTAATCGGGTTCATAGTCGGCTAACGCCGACGCGACCTTTTAACAAATAGCGAAAGGTCGCCCACCTGATGAATTGCCTACCTTGTGTTCACAAATTGGTGTGAGAATTTGCTGATAAACTTTATCGATTATTACGGTATTATGGATTGTTAGGATGTTTTGGGTGAAAAAATGCAGGAATCAGGGGCTCTTTGATTCATTATATTCGTATCAATATTTCGATAACTCTCTTATTGACTAAATGTTCTCTGGTTGGTGTTTGGCACAGCTGGAGTTAATCCTAATTCGGCAAGTCTGTTCCAATCAAGATCACTTGCTCAAAAATTTTTTAAGGAGAGAAAATTGATGAGAAAGAACGAAAATCAGAAAAAGAATCTCAATTCCCTAAAACGGGGAGGGTGTAATTCTGATAAATTAGGTAATATTACTTTCCAATTCCGGCGTGGTTTTGGGTTTGAACCCATTATCGTTATCAAACGCATGGCGGCAATTATTGCCGTGAGTGTATCTCTTTTGGGCGGAAGTGTTTCTGCACAAACGAATCCTCCAATTCTTGACCCGACCAACAGTTGGGTATTACCGGGTTTTCCAAATACCGATGGCGGTCCCCAACGCTATCCGCTTTGGAACGGTACAAGTTACATGGATTCCGCCGCTGTAACCGGAGCCAACCGTCTCCACGAAATCGGTGTAACCGGAAAAGGTGTTTCCGCTGCAGTTTTGGATACACTGTACGATGTTAATCATCCGGTTATTAAAGACAATATCCTTCACGGTGCCAGTTTCACCAGCGGCACTCCGGTTTATGACGGTATTACCAATGTTGACGGGATTAATATCGGTATTGAATTTGTCGAAACGAACTCAAATCAGATTAACATAGATGAGAAGGGAAATGGTGATTTTATTACGCATGGAACTCATGTTGCGGGGATTATTCATGGAATGGCTCCAGATGCAGGATTGGTGTTGTTGAATACATCCATGTTGGACCCTGATCATTTAGATTCGGAATTTGTTGTAATTCAAGATTTTTCCGATACCGATGTAGCGATTGAATACGCCGCCGATATTGCAAAAGAGTACAATATCGTATCACTTAATGGGAGTTATGGTTTTAATGACCCATTCAATAATTCAACCGACGCGGACACATTTCTACCGGAGGAATCTGCTGCGATTACGAAGTTACGCAATGCGGGAGTTCTCGGATTGTTTGCTTCCGGCAATAACGGTCGGAACAATTATATTTCTGCTCCCGCTGCAACAAGTAATGCTATTGCGATTGGTGCTTTGTCCCCGTATGGACTTGTTACCAGTTTCAGTAACCAAAATGACATGGTTGTTCTCATGGCACCGGGTCAAGCGATTGTTTCGTCTGTTCCGACATGGGATACCGTCAGCGGATTAGATTCCTACGACGGTACCAGTATGGCAACACCCCATATTACCGGAGCGGTTGCTTTGCTTGCCTCTGGAGCAAGAATGGCTTCCGGTGAAGAAATTCTCCAATCAATGGTGGATTCCGCCGATCCGATTACCTACGACGGTAATGTGATTGTACCGTATTCAGGCGGTAAAACGTTAGACCAAGTACGGGACGAGAGATCGGTATCGGTATCGGAATCGGATTATGTGAATGATCCTCTTGAACATGTTGATTATCGTTTCCTTCGTGTTGACAAGGCGTACATGGATTTGACGCACAAACGAATGGATTTACTCGGTAACAAAGTTGGAAGAATTGACGGCGGTCTTGGCAATATTTTTCACGCTTACGCCGATGAACTTTATGCCGGACTTAGTTACGACACGTCACAAATATTCCAACGGCTTGATTTTTACAACGGTAATTCCCGAGTTCTTACGCAAGTTGCGCGTCAAATGAGTCCGCGATTTACCAATGCGGCTGTTGAATCGTCGCAATTGGGGATTGTTGGTATTCATCGCGGTTTTGGTCGGCGTACAGAAATGAACCGTCTCGGTAAAGGAAACTTTGGGTGCCGCGACACCGCTTGTGAACCTTGCGAGCCATGCGAACCCTGTGAACCTTGTGAGCCGTGCCAGCCGAGTAATCCCTGCAATCCGTGTGATTCTTCCTCGTTGAAAATCAACGCTTGGGTTGAAGGTTTTGGTACGGGATTTGATTATCGAGGGTCGCTCGCCAATGCCGATTATGATGGTTCGTTTGCCGGAACTTCTTTCGGATATGAACGAACACTTGACGGTTTGACGTTGGGAATTTTCGGTAACTATTCCAATCATCAACTCAGCGGAGACGGGAACGCGGACGGCGATTGGGGAAATATCGGCGGTTATGGTCGGATTGACGGTCGTAAATCGTTTGTGGAAACATCGTTGGCTTACGGTTTTGGCGAATACGATATGACGCGAAATATCGTTATTCCGGGAGCCGTTTTCTCCGGTGCCGGTTTAAATGCCGCGCCCATTGTATTGCCCGCGTGGTTCAGACAAGCAAAATCGAAACTGAATACCGACGCCTTTTCGTTACGTCGTGCCGGCGGTCGGGATATTAGAAAAGTAAACGGCTGGAAAATCGGTAGCCGTGCAGAATTTTCACTTGCTCATGTGAATGTCGACGCCTACACGGAAACCGGAGCCAATTCGTTGAATCTTGCGATGGACAAATACGGTTCAACTTATCTCGAAGGCGGTGTCGGTTTGTTTGCCGGAAAACAATTCAAACGTTTCACGGCAACCGGAAAATTAATGGGCATGTACGGCGGTTCAACCGGCGGTGATATGTACGGTAAATTTACACAATTCGGAAGCCGTTTCCAAACGAATCCGAATCACGACGCAACCGCTTGGGTTGTTCCTGAAACAACACTTTCATGGAATCTTTCCAATGGAGTTGTTCTTTCCGGTTCGTATTTTGGTCGATTCGGCGAAAAATATTGCGAAAATTCCGGTGCCGTTGCGTTAAATTTGTATTGGTAACAAAATTATTCTTCCATGTTTCCGAAAATTCTGTTTTTCCTCTGTTTTTCGGAAACAAAAAAATGATAAACGTAACCAATTGACGGGGTAACCCCCCAAAGGGAGAATCGGAGGTAAGGAAAATTTTTTTCCTCTACTTTTTGATTCTATCATTGGGAAACAATCAATATTTCTGATTCTACCGGATTAGATGTTTTCCACTGGAATCGTCAAACAATAGGTAATCATCAGGTGGGTGACCTTTCGCTATTTGCTAAAAAGGTCGCGTCGGCGATAGCTGACTTGCCCCTGTTGACGGTTGGTAACTTGATTCCAAAACGGAAGGCAACTCAATTTGCTATTGTTAATCTAATTCA
>JAISBG010000494.1 GCA_031266315.1 Planctomycetaceae bacterium
ATGAGGTAATGAGGTTAGGATATTTTTGCCGTATTTGCTACTGAGGTTGTTTTTGTTAAAAAAATTAGGTTAAAAATGAGGTTGCGAAAACTTAATTTTGATCATTCAAAAAATACCGAACATAACCCTAACGCAGTGTAGGTTTATTTTAGTAACGGCAATAAATCGCCGTAACCTTCTTCCTGCATTTTTTCTTTCGGAACAAACCGAACAGCGGCGGAATTGATACAATAACGAAGTCCTCCAAGTGTTTTCAGACCGTCATTGAAAACATGTCCGAGATGACTGTTTGCCGAAAAACTACGAACTTCAATCCGTTTCATTCCGTGCGAAAAATCGGATTTTTCAACAATTTTCGTGTCTGTAATCGGTTTGCTGAAACTTGCCCAGCCGCAATTGGAATCGAATTTGTCCTTTGAAGTGAAAAGCGGTGTTCCATCGACAATATCAACATAAATTCCTTCGGCGTGATTATTCCAATATTCATTACGGAATGCCGGTTCGGTTGCCGAATTTTGTGTAACGTCAAATTGAATTTTCGTCAATCGTTTTTGAAGTTCTTTGCGGTCAAGATGATTTTTGTCCCAGTTTTTTGTTTGGAAATGGAGCCGACCGGAATTTTTTACGTAACGTTCATAATGTTCCGGGTTTGTTTTGTAAAAATTCTGATGTTCCGTCTCCGCTTTGTAAAATTCGGCAACCGGCAATATTTTTGTAACAACTGGTTTTGAAAAACGTTTCTCCTTTTCCAGCGCGTCCCGTGAGGCTTCGGCGAAACGTTTTTGCTCTTCATTGTGATAAAAAATTGCTGTTCGGTAGGACAACCCGCGATCATTGAATTGTCCGCCGTCGTCTGTCGGGTCAATTTGCCGCCAGAACAAGGTTAAAAGTTGTTCGTAAGAAATCTTTTTCGGATCAAAAATAATCTGAACCGCTTCAACATGTCCTGTTTTTCCGCCGCAAACAGTTTTATACGCCGGATTGGGAACTGTCCCGCCGGTATAACCAGATGTAACAGAAATTACACCGTCGAACTGATCAAACGGTTTCACCATACACCAAAAACAACCGCCCGCAAAAGTCGCTTTCTGCATCGTTTCAGTTTCCCCTAAAGAATTGGAACAAATTACACTCAAAACAGTAAACAAAATAATAGATGATATTTTTTTCACTCAATAATCTCCATAACAATTTAACCCGCTGTGTTGCGGCGGGTTGTTACGCATTGCCCCTTGCGGGGCGAAGGAATATTTTACACATAGCGAAAAACAATTCTCACACCCCTTAAGGTAATAAAAAATTATAAATTAACAATGCCCCCACAAAAAAATGGAATACGGCACTACTTCGCATAACAGATCTGTTTACGCTTTGCCGCCTAACTGTGCTATCGGGTTACGGTTTTGCTAGGTCAATCGCTTCACTCATTCCCACAACAAATTTCCAACACATTTTGCCGATGGCAACTTCTAAAAAACTTTAGCAAAGATTTTTTTGACAGGATTTACAAAATTTACAAGATAAAATCAAATAAAATCCAGTAAATCATGTATATCTTGTCAAAAATAATCTTTGCTAAAGGTTTTTAGAAGTTGCCCGATATTGAAAGTGTTGCGCATTTCCTTATTCGGGCGGTCAAAACGTCGTAAACAGCCGGAATGTTATGTACAATTGCGCTAAAACGATAGTGTATAAAAAAAATATTGATACAAAATATCTCAAAATAAGGTATTGTTATTATATTCTTCATCTTGTATAATATAAAATATAAGGATTCAGTAGGATTGCAAGTTTTCCTCCGCCCTGCAAGGGCAACGCGTAACAACCCACCGCAACGCGGTGGGTTAAAGCCCCCCTAAATTTCGCCCTGAAAGGGCAATGTCAATCCACTTTGCATTGCCCTTTCAGGGCGACGGTGTTTGCGGTCTTACCCGCTGTGTTGCGGCGGGTTGTTACGCATTGCCCTTGCAGGGCGGAGGAAAACTAGCAATCCTACTGTGTTGATGCATATTTAGCCGACTTTTTTACCTACGGTGCGTAACATGAAATTTTAACAAAAAAACGGCAGACAATACAATTTGCCGTCGTTAATTTGATTCACTATCGGCTAATGCCGACGCAACCTTTTAGCAAAAGGCCGCCCACCTTATGATCGCTTACTTTATTTAACGAAAATTCTACTGAATAATTACCAATTTATTTATATTTTGAGTTACAACGATAAAATGTATTCGGTCATATCATTGATTTCCTCATCGGTTAGCCGGTCAAGGCGTTGATTTGTATTGACGTGTTTTCCTTCGGTAATCAGTTCGCGAATCGTTTTGTAACGTCCGTCGTGAAGATAAGGAGCGGTTCGCCAAACTTCGCGTAATGTCGGCGTATCAAATAATGGACTTGAATCAATCGGCGATCTTGTTTCAACATCGTGTTTGCGCAAGTCAGTAAAAAGCGGTGCCGGATGGCATACCGAACAACCAGACCGGTTGAATATTCGTTGCCCGCGTTCAGCAGACTCGTTCAATTTGCCGGAAACAAGATGCGGACTCGGAATCGGTTCTAAATGACTCAGATAAATATCAACCGCTTGTGCGTCATTTTCTGTTGCAGGTATCATCAATATCGTTTCAAAACCTTTTCGAACCGCCGTTTCCGCCCTGTCCCGAACTCCATGCGACATACTCGGCGGTGTTTGGTGGGCTAAAAGAAGACTTTTCGTGTTCTTGGGATTGTCCGCTCCGTCATTCAAAAGGTCCCAGTTTAATGTATCACTTCGCGCATCAGGATGGCATGTTGCGCAACTTTGCCAGCGTTCCTGACATAAAAAAGCGTCGTGGAAAAGCATCTCTCCGTAACGAATATCCGTCCAAACCGGTTCCGGTCCAAGACGCGCAAAACTTCGCTCAAACCATATCCCCGGCGAAACAACAAAAGACGGCAAAGGAATAAACCGAAACGGAGTATTTTTTTTAATCTCTTCAATTTTGTTACGATTGAAGAGATTCGTTGCAGAATTATTGTGTTCAAAATTATTGTGTTTTCGCGGAATAACAAGATTGTCGTGAGGAAAAATTCCGGCAACAAAACCTGTCGGTTCTGAAAAGCGCGGAACAATTTTTATCACGGAATCTTCAAAATACGATGTTGCAAAAATTCGGTTTTTCGACATCACCGCGTGCCGGACTCCTTTCAAACCAACAGGAATCCGCAACCGCATCGGAAGCGAACTATCAGAATGTTCCGATGTTACAATTTGTTTCGTTTTCCGACCGGAATAATCGTCAAGCATCGTAACAAAAAGAGTCCTGTTAATGAGCAAAATATCACTACTTCCGGCTGCGGCAAGAATTAGAAAACGATTGTCATCTGAAATCGACATTCCCCAAGGATTGGCTGAACCCGTCGCGTAATCATCTAATCGGTAAGATGTTACAACATTGCGCCGGACAACATCGACAACAAAAAGAATATTTTCATTCATCCAACCGCCGGTTACACTGGTAGGCTTCTGCTGAAAATGTCCGATACCGCCTGTTACAAAAACATACTGTTCGTCAGGACTTAGAAGGATGTCGCGGAGATTGATGGCTCCAACGTCAAGCCGGATTGTTTCGATTTGTCTTGTTTTTGTATCTATAAAACGAAGACGCGATGAAATATCGAAATGAAGCGACGAATCCTCAGGAATATGTCCGGCAACAATCAAGGTCTGACCGTCCGATGTTACTGTTAAGGCAATCGGTTCACGTCCCGCTTCAAAATAATTTGTAACTTTATTCTGTTCAATAACGGCAATCGTCCCGTCAAAACGATTGGCAACATAGATTACTGTTTTTCCGTTACGCTGAAACACTACAACATCGGACGGAGAATGACCAACTGTAATATCTATGGTAATTTTGAATGTTTTTGTATCGATAACTAGAAGATGTCCCTGAGAACCGCCGCCGACAACCGCAAGATGTTGTTTATCGGGAAACCATCTCATGCGTTCGGGAATTACGGGCAGAGACAAAATTTCCGGCGTTGTTTCTTTTTCCGAATCAATTTTTCGGACTTGCCGAGCATCGCGTTCCAGAATATAAAGAA
>JAISBG010000512.1 GCA_031266315.1 Planctomycetaceae bacterium
GACATCTCTCTCCGTTATTATTTCTTAACATTCTCTTACAGACTGCCACTCCCCCCTGATTTTCTAATTTTAACATTTGACTTTTCGCCAAAAACATGGCAAAAAATCCGACCAAACATGTAACTAAGTTTTTCATCGTTATGTTCCTTATTTTATAAGGTTTTACTGAAATAATCGCGAAACATCTACCGCAAAACAATACGGCAAAAAATATGTATCGCCATTGAGTGAGATTTAAATATTATCAGAAATAATACCGGAAATCAAGAGAAATTTTTCTTTTTTTTGAGAAAATTTTGTTGTTTTAGAATTTTTAGAGTCATCACCAACAGATCAATCAAGATGGGCAATTTCATTCGTCAAAAAGTTTCGCTGAAGGGTCGCACTGGTTGACTCGTTATTGACTCTATAACGGAAGGCAACTCAATTTGCCGTTGTTAATCTAATTCACAGTCGGCTAGCGTCGACGCAACCGTTCAGCGAACGGTTGCCTACCTTATGTTTGCCCGCCTCTTGAGTTTTATACATAGAGTAGTTGGTTAACGAAAATTCCACTGGAATATTTCTGAATTTTATAGATTACCGTCTTGCGACAGTCCGTCCATTTCGATAAAATTGTCCATTTTAGTATTTAGTATTAAAATGAAAAACTTGATTGATCGTTTACAATATATTGATATTATATCAATTGTTGTGTAGGAAATAATTTTTAACTCCAAAAAGAACAGGAAAATATTATGCTTGATCTTTACAATCAGATTCAAGAATCTGTACATTTTATTCGTGGAAAGTGGAACGGTACAGCAAAAGCAGGAATTGTTCTCGGAACAGGACTTGGCAATCTGGCAAAACAAATTAAGGCTGATGTTACATTGCCCTACGAAGAAATTCCAAACTTTCCACACTCAACCGTCGAAACTCACGCCGGAAATCTCGTAATCGGAACATTAAATGGTGTTAATGTTGTCGCCATGGAAGGACGTTTTCACGCTTACGAAGGTTATAATCTCAAACAAATTACGTTTCCGATTCGTGTTATTAAGGCATTGGGTGCCGACACGTTGTTCGTGTCCAATGCTTGCGGCGGTATGAATCCGCAATTTCGGCAAGGCGATATTATGGTAATCGAAGATCATATCAACCTAATGGGTGTTAATCCGTTGGTCGGAATTAACGATGACCGGCTCGGTCCGCGTTTTCCCGATCTTTGCGAACCTTACGACAAAAAAATGATTGATCTGGCACTGGAAATCGCACGGAAAGAAAATTTCGTTGCACAAAAAGGGGTTTATGTCGGTGTTTTGGGACCGAATCTCGAAACACGCGCCGAATACCGGTTTTTACGCGGTATCGGAGCCGATGTGGTCGGAATGTCCACTGTTCCCGAAGTGTTGGTTGCGATTCACTGCGGAATGAAAGTTCTCGGATTGTCTATTGTAACCGATATGGCTCTTCCCGACGCCTTGAAACCCGGCAATGTTACCGAAATTATCGCCGCCGCCAACGCCGCCGAACCAAAATTGACAAAAATCGTCAGCGGTGTTATTACTCGATTGCCCAATTAAAAAATGTCCATTAAACCGATGCTTCATTCTACAGAATTTTTGTATCGGCGTAAACAGTTATAAAACCTGAACTCTGAAATTTATCGGAAGTTCTTTCCTGTCAACCCTTTAATTATTACTACAATTACTATGAGAATTACTGTGTTATTAACCGGATTATTTATTATTTTCGCAACGTCAACTGTAACATTGACGTTTTCTGCGGAGCCGCCGAAGCCGTTTTCCGGCGGGTCGGAAAAATTTACAAAATTGGTCTGGTGTGACGAATTTGACGGCAACGGGCTTCCGAACCCTGAAAAATGGGGTTACGAAACAGGTTACGTCCGTAACAACGAAAAACAATATTACACCAATTCCCGTTTAGAAAATGCGGAAATCAAAGACGGAGTGCTTGTTATTACTGCACGAAAAGATGATTTCCGAAACGGAGATAAGACCTATCCGATTACTTCGGCAAGTGTTATTTCAAAGAGCAAAGGTTTTTGGAATCGCGGACGAATCGAAGTTTCCGCCAAAGTCCCGAAGTCGCTCGGAACGTGGCCCGCAATCTGGATGCTTCCCGAAGACAAAAAAGGCGGTTGGCCCAAATGCGGCGAAATCGATATTCTGGAACATGTCGGTTTCGACCCGCAGAAAGTTCATTTTAATGTCCACGTCGATAAATATAATCATACGAAAAAAAACAATAAAGGAAAAACAATTATCTGCAACGATCCCGATACAAAATTTCATGTTTACGCTGTTGAATGGTTTGATGACCGGATTGATTTTTATTTTGATACGGAAAAAGTTTTTTCGTATGCCAATGAGGGTGAAGGCGAAACATCATGGCCTTTTGACAAACCGTTTTATATTATTTTGAATCTAGCCTTTGGAGGCGGTTGGGGCGGAGCCAAAGGTATTGACGAATTATCGTTGCCGCAACAATTTCAAGTTGATTATGTTCGTGTTTGGCAATAAACACAACAAAATCGTTATAGCAAATCCGCGCTGTAACGTTACGAAAAAAAACAATCTAACAGCAACCTCATTACCTCATTTTACTTCATTGATAATTTTTAATGAGGTAATGAGGTCAGGATATTTTTGCAATTTTTGCTACTGAGGTTGTTTTGTTAAAAAAATTAGGTTGAAAATGAGGTTGCGAAAACTTAATTTCGATCTTTCAAAAAATATCGAACATAACCCTAGCACAGTATATAAAATGTTCATTTAAAAATGAAAGAAACTCAAATGAGAACATTAACGTTCACGACAATTTTTTTGTTCTTCGTTGCTTTTGTGCGGGCAATCGAATCCGATCATTTTTCAGAGGACGATATTGCGTTACTCAAAAAGCGGCTGGAAGTTGCCAAAGCCAATGCGGAAGACAGCGATATAATGTATAAAGCCGGTAATGCCCAATTCGGCAGTGCTCTCGATAATGCACGTGCGAATCTTGATTTTACCAAAGCGAAAATCAATTTGTATCGTGCAACAGGCGAAAAGATTCAACTGATCAATGCTCTCGAAGAACAATTGAAATGGGCAAATTATTTTCACGCGGCAGTGAAAGCAAAGTTTTCAGTAGGTGGTATGCAGCCCAAAGAACTCAGGGAAGCCGCGCTTGTCGTGTACGAGGTTGAACTTGAATTGAAAAAAGCAAAACAAGAAAAAACAAATCAGAAAACAATCGAACCCGATCATTTTTCGGAAGGCGATATTGAGTTGCTCAAAAAGCGATTGGAAGTTGGCGGAAAATTGCTGGCGCGGAATTGGGACGCTTTTAATCATGCGCAAATTGAAAAACTTATCAAAGAATACGGGAATCAAAACCGCAATTACGACAAAACAAAACCGCCTTATGCAGTTTTCGATTGGGATAATACGTGTATTTTTCTCGATATTGAAGAAGCGACTTTCGCT
>JAISBG010000619.1 GCA_031266315.1 Planctomycetaceae bacterium
TCAATCCGTTATCCGCCGCGTTGCAACGGGCTGGGCTTATATTGTCCTTAGAGAAATTAGGTTGAAAATGAGGTTACCGCTGGATTGTTTTGTTTGTTTTTTTGTAATATTAAAATCTGGTGAATCATCAAAAAATACCAATTTTATCACCCACACCGTATAACTGTAACTGTCTATTGCAATGCGGCGGGTTAATCTTGTTGTCGGGAAGAATTTTCGACTACAAGATCATTTGTAATTTTATCAATACCCGGTTCCATACGGAGCATCATTTCGGCGAGTTCGCGTTGTCGGGACGTTTTGACGGTTCCGCTCAATCGTGCTGTCCGGTTCTTAAATTCAAAATGAATCTCCTGTGTTTGCAAATGTCCTTGAATTCGACGGGCAATATCATTGGTAATTACCGTATTGGTTTGTTCGAATAAGTCTGCCGATTCGTTGTTTTCAACTGTCCCGACAATTTTGCCGGAAAGCGGACGGAGCGGAAATTCTGCAAAATTGAGTTTTAATCGCGGAGAATATCGTTTCGTTTTCGAATCAACCGCTTCAACAATTGTCCGATTGGTTTCCGGAATGACTTCTTCAACAACCAATTTTCCTTCCACAGCGGATTTAACCGACTCCGCCGTATTTGTAGTCGATTGCATTTTCTGAGTCATTGATTCAACAATATTGTCAATCGAATTTTCAAGAGAAAGATCACTGCCTTTTTCTCCGGTCAACGACTTAATCATTTCATCGACCGAAGGAAATATCTCTTCGTCCGGTAAACCGTCTTGCTGTGCCAAAATTACCGGACAAAAAAAGTACAATAAAAATAGAAAATAGATAGTTTTTTTCATAATAATATCCTCTTTTATTTATGAACGATTATAAACAACTTCATTATTATCGGCATTTTGACGGAAAAAAATCATCACATCATGTTAGGTTGGAATGATTGCTGATTTAAAAATCTTGATTACATTATTCGGTTATTTTCCGCAATAATCAATGGCTCGTGCAATTTCGCTTTTTAATTCTTGTCGTGTAACAATACGGTCGATGTAACCGTGTTCTAAGAGAAATTCGCTTGTCTGAAAACCTTTTGGTAATTCCATTCGGAGTGTTGCTTTAATCGTTCTCGGACCTGCAAAACCAATCAGGGCTTTAGGTTCCGCAAAGATTAAATCGCCAAGCATGGCAAAACTGGCGGCAACTCCACCCATTGTCGGATTGGTCATCACGGAAATGTACAAACCGCCGGATTGATGAAACCGCGCTAAGGCTGCGGAAACTTTTGCCATTTGCATGAGAGAAAGGATTCCTTCGTGCATTCTGGCACCGCCGCCGCTGCCGGAAAGAATGACCAACGGCAAATTTTCACTGGTTGCCCGTTCGGTAATTCGGGTTAATTTTTCTCCGACAACCGATCCCATGCTTCCCATAATGAAACGCGAATCGGTTACCCCGAATGCGACCCGCCTCGCACGAACCCGACCAACACCAACAATTGCGGCTTCTTTCAACCCCGTCAACATTTGATCTTCACGTATTCGGTCAGGATAAGAGCGACGGTCATAAAACTGAAGCGGATCGGCGGAGAGAATTTCTGCGTTCCATTCTTCAAAAGTTCCTTCGTCGAAAACTTGCGTAATACGTTGCTGTGCCGAGACATACCAATGATAATCGCATTCAGGACAGACATTCATTCGCCGTTCTGCTTCTTTTCGGAAAATGGTTGCCTGACATCCCGGACATCGAACCCAAAGCCCTTCGGGAACTCCTCGCTTACGGCGCGGAATATTGCCCGGAATAATCTCTTCAACCGGAATTTGAATAGAAGAGTCGGACATTGTGGATAAAAATCGGAGAAATGTATAAAATTAAACCAATATCGGTAAACCAAAAATCGGATTATACACAACCGGTTTGAAATAACAAGTGCAGGTATTGAGTTGGTTTTATGCGGCGGCAAGAGTGATTTCCGGTTCAAATTTCAACACTTCTTTGGGGTGTTCTTCCGGAAAACTTGCCTTCGATTTTGTCCAATCCTCCAAAACTTCGTTGATCTGCCGATCCAACTCCGCAAGACGATCCAGCAATTCTCCATGCCGTGTATCCAGTTCTAAAAGCCGGGTTAGCGGTTCACCCATGACATTCTCCTCGTTAAATGTCCCCAAAAAAGTAATACGAAATTTATTATCGTCAAAACCAAACTCAATCTACCAGAATGAACCTTATCGCCGGAATTTTTTCACTAACCAAAAAATTTTATTTATTTTAATCAAATTAACAATTTCCGTACAACGAACCTTCCAATATTGTGAGAAAAATTCACAATCAATTCCGTTGCAACAATAATTTTTCGACAATAATTGGGCGGATATTATTTGTTTCAATCTGTTACGGCGGATCATCGCCGCCCGGGTTCCAAGGATTGCAACGGAGAATCCGCCAAAGTCCTTTTAATGTACCGCGAATTACTCCGTATTTCCTGACCGCTTCAATCATGTAAGTACTGCACGTCGGTTCGAAACGGCAAACGTTTGGCAAAAACGGACTAATATATTTTTTGTAAAATAAAACCAATCCGATTACAATAATTTCCGGTAAACGGCGCATGAGGAAAAGATAAAAAACCGTAATTTCAATACCGTAATATTTCAATGGAATTTTCGCACGGATTGGGAAAATTGCCGTGTCTTATTTGTTGTAATCTAAAACCGCCGGCTTAACGAAAAATCGTAACAAACACTGAATGATCGATGATTGTCCGTGATTGGAAGAATGACGGCGTTGGTTATTGTGAGTTGACCAAACAAAACCGGAATTCCCATAACAATATGAAGCGGTTGAGGCTTGTTAATTGTTGAACGGATGAAAACATTGCCCCAATCATCAGATATTTGTCCGTTATCTGCTTGATTTGTTGTGATTGTCCAGTCCAGTTCCAGAAATCCGCCCAAACGGCACGAATGAGAACCCAATTCGTTTCGGTAAAACCAACGCCCCAATTGCCAGCCAAGTCGAACAATTGTTGACTCGTTAATAGTTAGCATTTCATCGCTGAACCGAAGTTTGTTGCCGGAAATGGGAACATCGGTTTGAACGAGAAAATGCCCGAAAAAATCTTCATTCGGATGCCATTGTAAACTGAAATACGGAACAAGATAATACGTTTCGTTTTTCAGCATGGCGTTGGAAAGTCTCCAATTCTCCGCCGTCGGAAACACAACACCAATACCGCCGGAAAAAGTAAGTTCGTTGGAACGAGCCAAAAGGTGCTTAAAAATCAACGAAAGATTACCTAATTCTGTTGCGCTTCCGGCTGACCGGTTCGGAATTTCGAACTGTTTGGAAGCGAATTGATTGAAAAGCGGAATCCGAACTTCAACAGACGAACAACGATTCAAACTCGTTTCAAGACCAAACGTAAATTGATCAACCGTCCGGCTTTTCCGAAAATCAGTTGCGTTTATTGACGTTGCGTTATTAATCCGCCGGTAATCGAACCAAATTCGGTTTTTGATTTCGGCGTTAAAATGTTCCGCGAGGTTCAACCGGCTTAACAGTAATGTCGGAGCCGAAAAAAACGCCGATTGTTCCTGCGAAGTTACACAAACCGACCGTCCCGGAATCCACGCGGCGTCGCCAATCATTTCCGGTACACCCCAATCAGTACAGTTTGAGCAACAATAATTAAAATTATTATCACAACGATGACACGAAAATTCATTATTGATACTCTGTTTTTCCGTCAGATTGGAATTGGTTAAAATTGTATTGTCGGCAACCGGATATTCCGTAACGGGAGAACACGTTTGAATATTCTGAGATTTCGGTGTTAGTTTGAGTTCTGATTTAACAATAGATTTTGCAACAGATTCGGTTTTGTTTTGAGACCGCGAATTTGTTAGCGAATTTCCGTTTTTCGGCGGAGAAGAGATTGTTTCTTTTTTCTGTACTTTTGAAAAAAAATTGTCCGAAAATTCTACCGGAGAAGTCCATTCTTGGGCGGTGGTTTGTAGGATTTCGCCGGAAGTTTGTGAAACGGTTGGGGGAGACGGGATTTTTGTTTGCTTGGGGGAGATTGTGAACGGAGCCGAGTAAGCCGGTTCGCAAGGCGGAATATTGTAACTCACATTTTGTGAAGATTGTGAATTTGGGGTTCCGAGAAGCCATTCAATATCGCTTTCGCTTGGTTTGCGGTATTGTTTTATTTCAGACAATTGCGGTAACACCTGATTGACCGAAAAAATACCGAGAATTAAGACAACTACGGCAAAACGACCTATAAATCTTGTAAATCTTGATGTTTTCATTTTTTATTGTCTATTTTGTGAAAACTATTTATTTTCTTTATCTGGTTTATTTTTTGATGATCAAGGATAAATTGGGGGGGAATTTCCTGTTCTTTCGATTTATCGGCGAACAAAACAGGCAATCTACAGCGATTTTTTCGATAATAACGGTTTTTTTGATTTTAACGATAATTACGAAGAGATACGGTCATTTGAAAATAGAGCAATTCAAAAATTCAGAATTTTGCTGAATTATTCTACAAATGAATTGTGGTTTTCTGAAAAAATAATACAAGTAATTTCTAAAAGAGGTTTTTCATCCGAAGGCGGGGTATGCATTGTCCGTTTGCTTTACGTATTGCTTGCAATGGAGAGTACAGTTCAAACTCAAGAATACGACGAACATTTTCGTTTGGAAAAAGTTCATAGAGCCTTTCCGTAAAAAGGTCAGATTAGAAGATTCGCCCAACCATCTCGATAACGTTTGTTTTCACACTTTACTATCGCAATTCTGTGAGTTTTAAGATAATCGACAAACTCTATAAC
>JAISBG010000695.1 GCA_031266315.1 Planctomycetaceae bacterium
CGGGCAATATTTTCGTATCAACATAGTTCAACCAATGCACGAACTATTGCCCGACCTACGGATTTTAATCCTCCGTCAACAAATGATGCGTTAGGTCATTACGCTTTTGGCAGTTGGCATTCCGGTATTTGTAACTTTGTACTTGGCGATGGTTCTGTTCGCGGAATTTCAGTAACTACACCGCAAAATATTTTGAAAGCGGTTTCACGTGTTGATGACGGTGAAGCGGTTACTTTGCCGTGAAATAATTTTAACATTAGGGAATTTCTAATAATTCATTTTTACCACAGAGAGCACAGAGAAAATTATTTTGATCAAAAAAATTATCTCTGTGTCCTTTGTGAACTCTGTGGTAAAAAAAGCATTTTTAGAAATGTCCATAACTTGTTGTTTCAGATGTTCCGTTTATAATGAAATGGAACGGCGAAACGTTGTTTACCTTATACTGCCTTAGTCATAAAATTGGTATTTTATAACTATTCAGTGGAATTTTTGTTAAAAGTTGGCATTACTATTTACTTAACTGGTACAAAAAATAGTGTAGCCCGATAGGGCTTAATTTTCATAACCGCAGGTCTTTGACCTGCGGTGTAACGACAAATAACTTACTGCCTGAAAGGCAGAATTTTAGTTAATAGTAAATAGTTGATAGCGGAGAGTGGGGGACGCAAGCGGATGATTTACATTTACTAACACAATAAATCTTCTTGCGAACTCTCCACTATCCACTAAAATTCTGCCTTTCAGGCAGTGGTTTTGTTGGTTCGTAACCGCAGGTCAAAGACCTGCGGTTACGAAAATAAAGCCCTATCGGGCTACCCAGTTTTCGGATCAATCCGGAAAATAGATACTCAGAAAATACTCAATACAACTCTAACGCAGTATACGTTTCGCTTGCTTTATGATTACAATTTTTTATTAAATTTTTTAACCTCCAACCCAATTTAATCCAATGAAACGAATGATTATTTTTGTTCTGTTTACTATTTTTTTTCTCTCCAACACATCGGCTCAAAACGCGGAAAAACCGTTTAACGGTGATGTTCTTTCCGCCGACGCGAAACCGAAGGAAATGATGAAAATTTTTCTTTCCGGTGAAATCGCCAAAGCAAAAACTGTTTGGCAACGACGTTACGATAAACTTAAAACGGTCAATGATATTACAAAATATCAGGCGGAACGGAAAGAATTTTTCCTACAACAACTCGGTAAAACTTGGGATCGGAACGCTTCGTTGAATCCGCAAGTTACGAAAACGTTGGAAAAAGGAATCTCCGGTAAAAATGCTTACCGTGTTGAAATGCTTGTTTTTGAGAGTATTCCGCAATTTTATGTTTCCGCTGCCGTATTTTTGCCGGACGAAACACGTTTCAAACCGCCCTATCCTGCGGTTCTGGTTGTTAGCGGACATTCCGGTCTTGCAAAATCGTACGAAATTTATCAAAAGGTTCCGGCTCTTGCGGCATCGAATGGGTTGCTGGCGATGTCTATTGATCCCATTGCTCAAGGAGAACGTTCCCAGTTTTTGACCGACAAGGGAAAAGGTGTTGCCGATCACAATATTATTGGAACAGGAAGTATTCTGCTCGGTCGTAACACGGCAACTTTTGAATATTGGGACATGGTTCGGGCAATTGATTATCTTCAAAGCCGTCCCGATGTAATGCCGGACAAAATCGGTGTTACAGGAAACAGCGGCGGCGGAACGCAAACCTCGTATATTATGGCGTTAGATGAACGTGTTACGGTTGCGGCTCCAAGTTGTTATCTTTGCGGTTTGTACGATTCCATACTTCCCAAAATCGAACCCCAAGACGCGGAACAAAATATTTTCGGTCAACTTGCGTTTGGAATGGATCACGTTGATTATTGTATCATGCGTGCGCCGAAACCAACTTTGATTGAAACCGCAACAAAAGATTTTTTTCCGGTTGAAGACGCATGGAAAACAGCACGAAATGCGAAACGAATTTTTGACCGTTTCGGTTACGCTGAAAAAATGTCCATTATCGAACACGACAACGAACACGGTTGGCATCAGAATTTGCGTGAAGGTTCGGTTCGCTGGATGCTCCGTTGGCTTGCCGGTCGTGACGAACAAATTGCCGAAGTCAAGGATATGCCGATATTTAAACCGAATGAATTGATTGCAACTCCTGACGGCGAAGTTTTGAAAATCGCCGGAGCCAGATCAACATTCAACCTGAACCGCGATTACAATAATGAATTGCTCGCTATTCGGAAAACGAAGAACGAAAACCGTAACAACAACGAATTTGTTGCAACAATTCGGAATATTACCGGTGTTCGTCCGCTTGCGGAAATTCCAGAGGTTTCTGTTGAAAATAAAGGAAAAACCAATATTCCTGAAACATTAACGGAAATTGTTGCTGAAATTGAACGTTTTGTAATTAAAACGGAAAACGGCAAAATTCTTCTTCCTGCACTAAAATTCGTTCCAAAAACAGAATCGAAAGGAACCGCAATATTTTTGCACGAAAAAGGTAAAACAGCAGACTTGCCGCAAATCGAAACGTTGCTCCGTAACAGTAAAACAGTTGTTGCGGTTGATCTTCGCGGACTTGGCGAAACGCAGGCGATACGTTCACAATATTATAATCATCAATGGTTTGGAACAGACGGAACCGATTATTATTTAGCGTATTTACTCGGTAAATCTTACGTCGGAATGAGAACAGAAGATTTATTGGTTATCGCGCGTTGGTTGTCGGAAAACAATTCGGTAAATAATTCGGTAAATAATTCCGAACAAAAAATTAAACAAAAAATTGAAATTGTTGCGTCCGGTGAAACGGTTGGACTTATTGCGTTACACGCTGCCGTGTTGGAACCATCGCTTTTTTCCAATGTGAAACTCGATAAACCGATTCGGTCATGGTATGATGTTGTTCAGGTTGGACGCTCGTTTTACCCGATTACAAATCTCGTTCACGGGGCATTACTCGAATACGATGTTCCCGATTTGTTACAATCAATAAAACCGGAACAATAATCTAACAGCAACGTCATTTTTAGCACACAAATGACGCAGATTTGAAAAATTTTCCTGATTCTACCGGATTAGGTGTGAAAAGTTCGTTTTAAACGCGAAACACACGAAAAGAGGTGAGCAATCCGCCCGCTGGGCGGTTGAGTTTGCATTGACTCCAAAGCGGAAGGCAATACCATTGACTGTTGTTAATCTAATTCACTGTCGGCGAGTACGCCGACGCGACCTTTCAGCGAAAGGTCGCCCACCTCTTGTAAAAGGTTGCCTACCTTATGATTGCCGATGAAATATTACCAATTATTTGACTATTCCGCTGAATAGTTGCCCGATATTTATTTTGGTACGAGAAATGTGAAGCGGTTGGGAATCATTTCGATTTCAAGCGGTAACATCCCGCCGGGGTCACCGTCGAGTTGGAACGGAACGGGGTGATCCGACGTAATCCGATATCGTGTTGCCTGTCCCAGTTTGGCGGTTGGCAGGAATTGATGCAGGCTAAAACATTGAGCCAAAGCCGTGTAACAAAAACCGTGAAACACCGAACCGCCGCGAAACAAAACGTGATCCAACTTCCCATCGTTTTCTTTGGCAAACGGAGCAAGCGGTAACCCCCAACCATAACGATTAATGTTGAAAAAAAATGCCCAACGTGTCCGATTGTCAATCATTTTATGTTCCGGCTCCAACATTTCTACGGTCATTGTGGGAAACCGGTATTGCCAAAGTGACCGACAGATTGGTTGAGTATAAGAAAAATAAGAAATATGCGCTCCGCGTTTATGACCTTGCCGGTAACGTTTTTCACGATGAGCATGGACGCCCCTGACAACATCGGCATCGAATCCGCAACTGACCATGACAAGGAATAAACGTTGCGCTCCGGCAATGTCGGCACGTCCCGCGTCCAATGTCAGGATATTACCGTTTTCAATAATTTCCGCAAGACGTTCGGGATTTTTGCCGAGCCGAAAGTGTTTGGCTAATAAATTGGCGGTACCGGCTGCAAGCAATGTAACAGGAGTTCCCGGTTCTGTGCGATTGACCAGAGTTGCCGCAGTGCCGTCGCCGCCAACTCCAACAATCGTTCGTAACCGCCCTTCCGCATAAAATGTTTTTGCCTTTTCCGTTACTTCATCAAGATCGGTTAAGAGTTCCACCGAAAACCCTTTTTCTTTCAGCCGATCACTTAATTCTTCTGCCCGAAGCATCGGTGAACAACGTCCTGCCTTAGGATTGACGGAAATAACGACTTTGAGAATCGGTGTGGTCATATTGAATTTTCGGAATTTTCCGTTTGTAATGAATCAAAGAATGAGAGGAAACAAATAAAGGAACCCAAAAATAGTACACTTTATTCCCGTTCAAAATATAAAAAAAGGATGCGCAACATCATGCTGCACATCCTTTTTAACAGTGCTATTAGACGAAAGGAATCATTGGAACTTTTGGACATCCTGCCTATGTAACCAATCATCCTTTTGTCTTCCATGCAAAAAGGTTCGCAAATCGAAACCAAAAGGGAAACCATT
>JAISBG010000788.1 GCA_031266315.1 Planctomycetaceae bacterium
AATTTCCAGAACATGGTAGAGTAAAGGCATATCATGGTACCTTGGCAATGCAGAATATCTTCCGAGTTGGATCGCGCGAGGGGAATTCTGTTTTTCATCATGTTGAAGCCTGCTGAAGGGTCCTCGGAAGGAGGGCCCTTTTGTTTTTATTTTTTCGTTCCTATAGAGAACTTCTTATAAGCAACTCCAGTTCCGCCCCGTCGTTAAAAAGTTACCGTTTAAGATGAATGAAAGTCAAGGTGAAGTATTTATTCATGATTTTTAGTCCGTAGGACTTTCACGTGGATAACCCCGTGCAAACGAAGTGCAGCACGGGGTATTGAGTAACACGCCACCTCCGACCGAACTGCGTAGCAGTTCAACACGCTCACAGCAAGGATAACTTTTCTCTGTTGAACTACTACGTAGTTCCGGTTGCAGTGGTGTATTACTCAATGCCCTGTGCTGCGTTGCACTTGTACGGGGTTATCCATGTTAAAGTCCTACGGACTTAGGAATCATGAATAGTAATATCTTCACTTTGACTTAGACTTTTTGTGAACGGTTACTTTTTAATTACAGTGCGGAACATGAGTAAGCAGAATCCGCAAAAATGGGTTGTCGATATTTTTTATCGTTTTTATTCGATTACGTATCGAAATTCGCCTTTTTCCGTTGTAAAAATTAAAGAACCGTTTTTAGAAACGGACGGAACATCGCGGATTTTTTTACCATCGGCGTCAACGGCAACAATTTTTGTCTTACCGGTATTCGTATTCAATAAGGAAACCTCCGTTGCCGGTTCATTGGGAAGCGGTGTCAAGGTATTGCCTTCCAACAGGAACGCTCCTTTAGTTATCAGATTTCCGTACGAAATCGGATTTTTCGGCGGTAACAGCCGTTGATGAAGTTTCGCATCAATCCCTTTAAACGGTTTTTCTTCTTCCTCCAGTGTTAAGTCGGAAATGTTACCGTCCGCTCCGCGAGTAATATTCAAAACGCCAATACTGTAACGACAATTATCGTTATCGTACTCAAACAGATGAACACGATGCCCATTGCCTTTCGAATCGTACATTCCAATAAGCAAACGGTATTTTCCTGCCGGAATATTCGTTGCGATTTCCGCCGGAATCATTGGTGTAACAATTTCACCGTCCCATTCCGTAACAGGTTTCGGTTTGCGAACACCATAAACCGCTTTGATTCCTTCATTTTGATTGTTGTCGGTTTTCCCTGTAAGCGGAACGAGATGAATGAAAACAGAATAATCCAGCGGAGCCGGTGTTTTTGCCGTCCAGAGAACATCAGCTTGAAACTGGTTGCCGCCTAAATAACGGAACGAATTTTGTTTCAAATGAACCCGAATAGGCAGAACACCTTCGACCATCTGCTGACGACCATTAACGTACATTTTAGAACCGTTCATAAAAAACTCCGCAACTCCGCCTTCTTCTGTTCGGAAAATTGATGCCGTTCCTGCGGGACCTTTTGCTAAAAAACCAAACGGCGGCAAAACCGGTTGAGGTTTGATACCGATGGATTGTTTGGTTTCAGCAGCCGGTAACGCCCAATCTTTTTCGCTACGATTAACATAGACAATCGTTTCACGTTTATGATTGGGCGATTTCCAAACAATTTTTTGCCGATGAATATCGCCGTCACTATATTCGACGTCAACAATTTCGCAATCGGCGAGTTCCCGAAGTGTTGGTTGAAGCAGCCAATATTTCCGTACCGCCCCGCGTGTTGCACTGCCGAGATCAACCATGAACGGATGTCCGGTTAATATTTCCGAAGTGATGTAATCGTCGCTTTCAATTCCGTGCAATAATCGACCTCGTCCGCCTTCAAACCGGTTACTGTAACCGGCACCGTGCAACGAAAATGTTGTATGATTCACGGCGTCAAACCAAGGAACACGTTCCCAATCGCTGCATGGAATATAATTACGAAAATCACCCGGTTCGGTATTGATGTAACCGAATTGACAATCCGCACCGTCCAGATGTCCGATCAGAAAATCATGTCCTGATTCACTGATTGTCGGAACGTAAAATTCTTTGCGTTTCTCCTCCGGCAATTTTTGATTCGGACGCGACGCTTCGGTTAAATGTTCACGGATAATATCGAAACATTCACCCCAATAATGTTGCGTTTCATTCCGGCTATGAAAATTTCCTTCACGGTCATAAAAATCAACTGTTGTCATGGAAGAAAAAACATCGACAAAATAACAGGTTTGCGGAAGTTCAGGAGTCATCAAATCGAGATTCCGTTTCAAAAACGGTTGAAACTTATCGGGACGGAATTGATAACTCCGCGCTTTAATACCTCGATTGAGCCATGCTTTTCGGGGTTGACCGTTGCGTTCAAAGGACAAGAGATCAAAATTGTAACCTTCGGCATCAGGATAAAAATCAATATAATTATCATGCAAACCGTACAAAATTCCGGCATCATCGCATTTTTTCAAAGCGTTCTGCATTTCGGCAAGAGTTCCGAGACCGGTTGCGGGCGGCCAAATATCCGGCAAACGATTATCGTAACCGTAACGCTGCCAACTGTGAATAATAAAGAGCGAGTCGGTCAAATTGTATTGAACAGCATGATCAATAATTTCGTTATGACGTTTATAAGTTCCGCCCCAAATATCGAAACAAAATCGTCCTGATTTTGTTTTGACTCCCGCCGCCGCTTTTTTGGGATTTAATGAACGGTAACGGAAAGCACAATCGAACATTCCATTGATGCCGGGAAGCAAGGTCATTGTTGTTCCGGGACGAATTACCATTGTTGCGATTTTCTGTTCGGAATCGACGGTCAGATTGGCGGGCGGTTCTGTTGATGCTTGAAGAACTGCTATTCCGGCAGGATATTCAAAACCGACATGCGACGTTGAAAGTTGATGTCCATTGCCTCCCATCACAAAACGTTTCGGTTTAACAACACAATAACCGTGACCAAAATAAACTTTTTCCGGAGCTTCATTGGCGGTGCCGAGTTCAACGGAAGAAATCCATGCAGGTTCGGAACAATCAACCGAAAACTGAAGGGCTGCTCCATTTTTCCGCAACGAATATTTCATGACCGCATTTTCCTGACCGATTGCAATCTTTTGTGTCCATGCATATTTTTCATTTTTTTCATCAGTTGCCGAATTTTTGTCCGTTATCCATTTTTCAGCGGCAAGTGTTGTGGACCAAACGGCAATCGGATTTTCCTTAACGGAAACTTTAACACCGTTGTACACAACAAATTTTTCCGGTGAACCGAGAGCAATTTTTCCATCAATGAATCCGTATTCTCCAAATGTTACAACAGCCTGCAATCCTTTGTCTAAGGGGAAAATTTTTGTATGTTTTGAAGAGACTTTACCGGTTTTCATTGTTTCCGTACACTCTTTGAACAATTTGGTTTGTTGTTCGGTAAACGCGATGGAATTAGCGAAAGTCGGTTTTTTTCCGGCAAAAAGAATCGGATCACCCCAATAACAAGAATCACAGGTTGTATTCCGTTTTGGTCCCGGATCACTGATAAGGCGAAGCAAAATTTCTTTTCCGGCAAACGGAGTTAAATCGGCTTCGATGGGTTCCCATGTTGTTACGGCAATATGTTTTTCCGCAACGATTTTTTCCTGTTGTTCTTCGACGGCAATAATTTTGAATGTTACGCCGTCGGTTGGCGGTTCCGGCGGTGCGACATCGCGCATGGCTCCGTAACAGTAAAAAGTAATCGGTTCCGTTTTCGGCAATTTTATTCGATATTCTGTGCCGACGGTTCCTGCTCCGACGCGGTAGGTCGGGTGCATATTGATTGTTTGCCGGAGTACACCGCCGCGAGCGA
>JAISBG010000830.1 GCA_031266315.1 Planctomycetaceae bacterium
CGTGTGGCTATTGAACACGTCAATCGAACTATTAAAACATTCCGTATCTTAAAAGATAGATATCGAAATCGACGGAAAAGACACAATATTCGGACAACTCTTATCTGCGCTATCACAAACCAAGAATTGACTCTACAAAAAGGTTAGAGAAAAGGTCTACTTTGGGAGGAAGCGAATCGTCAACCGTTGATTTGGCGTGTTCCGGGCGTAACTCCTGCCGGTGTCAAAACGGAAACACCGGTTGACTTAATGCATATTTATCCAACTCTTTGTGATCTTGCCGGAATTTCGTTACCGGATCATCCGCTTAGCGGTAAGAGTATCCGTCCGTTACTGGAACATCCTAAAACAGTAACGGAAACCGCTGCCATTTCGACTTATGGTTATAATAATCACACGGTTCGCACGAACGATTGGCGTTATATTCGTTACGCTGACGGCAGTGAAGAATTATACGAAGAGAAAACGGATCCGCATGAGTGGACGAATTTTGCGTCAAAACCAGAACTTGCCGAAGTGAAAGCGAAACTCGCAAAATATTTGCCGGAAAAGAACCTTCCAATTCAGTTGAAGAATACGCAATCCAACAACCGGAAAAAATAATTTATAAGAAAACAACATAAAAACGTAATGAAAATGTTCCGTTTGTACGTTTTTTGATAACAGAACATTCAACCCACTTCCAGCATATTTAACGGATTGTCCGTGAAATATACTGGTTCGTCCGTGATATTTCACAGTTTATCGTGAAATCAGTTAAAATAGGAAAGATTTTAATTGAAATTTGAATTGGCATGATTCTTGCTGTAGTTATGGGAGTTTGTTTCGTATTGATTGTGTTACTTAAATAATACATTAATGATGAAACAATAAAATGTTTTTCAAAACAAAACCTATTGATTAAAAATTAAGGAGTCTGCCATGACAAAGAATTTACAAAACTTAAACGTTCAAAATCAAAACACATTCGGTAATGGATATTTCAACGTATTTTCCAACATCTCTTTCAACTCCTCCGAACAAAAGATTGCCGAAAATTTTAATGTTAAAATTGGCAATGTTAAAATAGGGGGGGGGGGCAGTATAGGTATAAGAGATGCGTTTACGCTTGTTGAATTGTTGGTGGTGATTGCGATTATTGGTGTTTTGGTCGGATTACTGCTTCCGGCAGTTCAGGCAGCACGTGAAGCAGCCCGACGAATGAAATGTACCAACAATCTCAAGCAATTTGGTCTTGCCGTTCACAACTTTCACGACACCAGAGACGGTCTTCCGCCTTCGGCGGTTTATCAGTTAAAACCATCGTTTTGGGTCATGATTTACCCTTATATTGAACAGCAAGCCCTGTATGACTTGATGGCGTCATACACTCCCGATCCCAATCCGGATACAACGAACATCGTTGACCCACCGCTTGTTTTCAATGGCACAAACTACACCAATGCAAGTAAATGGTTTTACCGTTTGCCTGATAATCTGAAAGAGGGTTTTGCCTCAATTCCGTTCAATAAATGTCCGTCTCGACGCAACAAATCATCGTACAACAATCAGAACAATAATAATTCGGGACCTCGTGGTGATTTTGCTCTTGTATCAATCTATGACAGAACATTAAGCGATTCATCGGCAACCATTGGGGCTATCACCGGAGATTGGTTTGTACCGCCATCGTTTCCTGGGTGGACAGGAAGTAGTCTTCCTCCCAGCGGACATCTTCAAAATTATTCCAGCCCTTTTCTTCCAGCTCTTGTAAGATGGATAAGCAGCGCACCGAGTACAGTTGGTACTGCCAATGGTGACGGACAATATATCACCAGTTGGGAACCCAGAAATGCCATGACCTCATGGCAAGACGGTGTAAGTAATCAACTTATCATCGGTGAAAAATTCATACCGCAAGATTTGTTTGAAGCAAATGGTCAATGGGATGGCGGAAATATTTTAGGGAATGCAACACACCAAAATCTGAATATTGTTCGGGCAATTTCGTCCGGTGCGCAAAGTATCAAACGCTTTCCGGCAGATATTCCCGAAGGCGAGTATTGGATGGATAGTGCAGCAAGTGGGAACGCTAATGTTGTTCACGCCGTTTTCGGCGGGATACATCAGGGAATTGCGAATTTTTTGATTGGTGATGGTTCCGTTCACGCGATTTCGTCGTCGATAAATCGGACAACTCTTTGGCATCTTGGGCATACCCAAGACGGAAATCCGGTATCAATACCATAAAACTATATACACAACGAAAAGAAAGGAAAATAAAATATGAAAAAAACTATTTTATTTATTGTAATGTTATTTGTTTTTGCCGGCGGAATTTTTGCCGCAGAAAGGAAACCGAATGTGTTGTTTATCATTACGGAAGACACACATTGGAACGTGTTCGGAAGTTACGGAAATCCAATATGCAAAACGCCGAATATTGATAAACTTGCATCAAACGGAATACGTTTTGAACATGCTTACTGTAACGGTTCGGCTTGTAACGCAACCCGCACATCGTTTATTCATGGTTTGCGTCCCAAAACGACACAAGTTTGGAATAACGACCAGCGAATCGTGGATAGATTACCTGCGGAGTTTGCAAAGACGAATTTACCGCAACTTTTCAAAGATGGCGGCTATACGACCATTGACATCGGTAAATTCTATCATACGGTGAGTTATGCGCCGGAGCAAGTTGCCGTCTTTGATCGTATTGAACATTATGCAAAACCCGCAGGTTGGCAAGGACCGCCGCCAATACTGGAATTTCCGTCCGT
>JAISBG010000847.1 GCA_031266315.1 Planctomycetaceae bacterium
GCTTTCAAACGATTTATGGAACGACCATAATCAAGGACGTGTCGAAGTCCCGATAGCGAAGTAGGGAACATTATACCCTTCTTTTTTGTATTTTTTCCGCTTAAGCGGAAAAAATACAAAAAAGAAAAAAATACAACGATGATAATCATACAAGGACGTTAAGATTATAACCCGTTCCAACAGGGCAGGTCAAGACAACACAACACAACCCCCAGTTAGGATTGCAAGTTTTTCCTCGCCCCTTTAGGGGCATTGCATAACAACCCACCGCAACGCGGTGGGTTAAAGTACTCCCATAAATTTCGCCCTGCAAGGGCAATGCTAATCCGCTTTGCATTGCCCTTGCAGGGCGAAGGTGTTTTTCGGTTTTACCCGTCGCGTTGCGGCGGGTTGTTACGCATTGCCCTTGCAGGGCGGAGAATCCTACTGAGTGGACTTGCATCCGGTGACGGAAATAGGTAGAATATTCATTGCTCGTTAAAATTGTTCGCTCAATCCGGCGGTTTGAATTTATGAGGTAACGGCATTGGGCAATTGTTTCTGTTTCTATAGTTTTTGTTACTCCTTTTTTTTATTATGACCATTATGAATACGATAAAACAATTTGTAATTCCGTTTGTTGTCGTTTTTTTGATTTTCACGGCAATATCTGTTTCGGCTCAAACCTCGTTGAATGTCAAGGAATTTGGGGCGGTTGGCGATAGCAAAACCGATGACACCGCCGCATTCCAAAAGGCGTTGGATACGGCGGCAACTTCAGATTCTCAGGTTGTTTCCGTTCCGCGCGGCAATTACCGTTTTGAAGGTTCGTTGAATGTTCCGAACGGCGTAACACTAAAAGGTGTGTGGGAATCTGTGCCGTCGCATATCGGTATTCGAAATAAAGGGCAGGTCAAACCAACCGATGACGGGACAACTTTTCTCGTAACAGGAGGACAAGGACAAATCAATGCTCCTCCGTTTTTAACACTCAACTCAAATAGTACACTCAAAGGAGTTTGTATTTATTATCCCGATCAAAAGGAAGACGATGTACCTGCCGAATATCCCTGGACAATTTCCATGCGCGGTAAAAATCCGGCGATTCTTGATTGTGAACTTTTGAATCCTTATCAGGCGATTGATGCGTCCCAAAATGAACGGCATTTGATTCGGAATATTAGCGGACAACCGTTACGATTGGGTGTTTATGTCGATTCGATTTACGACATCGGACGAATTGAAAATGTTCATTTTAATCCGTGGTGGAGTATGAAACCGAAATTATTCCGTTGGCAAATGGAAAACGGCGAGGCATTTGTTTTTGGACGTTCCGATTGGCAGTATGTTCACAACACGTTTTGTTTCGGTTACAACATCGGTTATCATTTTATTGAAACAAAATCAGGTTCTTGTAATGGAAATTTTCTTGGAATTGGAGCCGACGATTGTTACACGGCGGTTGTTGTTGACCAATCCGCTCCGATGGGGTTGCTGATTACAAACGGCGAATTTGTGTCGTTTCACGGACCGGAACCGACAATGATTCGTGTTGGTAACAAAAATCGTGGAACAATTCGGTTTTCCAATTGTGCTTTTTGGGGTCCCTGCCGTCAGATTGCAATTGCGGAAGGGTTGGGAACAATTGGTTTTTCGGACTGTACATTTGTGCAATGGGGTTTCAAAGACAAAGAAGGCGGAAAACCAAACGAAAAAGAACGCATTGAAACATCGGCAATTCGAATTCTTGGCGGCAACCTAATTCTTCGCGGTTGCGAGTTTCAGGACAAAATGCCTCAGGTATTTCTTGGTGAAAATATTCGGAAAGCGATTGTTACGGAAAACCTGATTCGCGGTGAAGTGCGAATTGAAAACAACGCCGGAGAGAAACAAAGTATTATTATCCAAAATAATGCTTCGGGAAATTAAGTTTCATTTTCTCTGTATCTATACCGCGTTAGGGTTGTATTGGGTATTTTCCAAGTAACTATTTTCAGGATTGCTACGAAACACGGAATAGCCCACTAGGGATTTGTTTCGATAACCGCAGGTCTTTGACTTGTGGTTACTAAAATTAAGTCCTATCGGGCTATTCTATTTTTCGTATTAATTTTATTAATCGCTACACTAAAATTTAACGAAAATTCCACTGAAATATTACTTTTTCTTTTTCAGTTCGACGGTGAAATCGAAATGACCTCCTTTGATTACTTCACACGACAAACTGGAAGTTGACGCGCTTTCATATTTCACATCAATATCCGAAACACCAACTAATCCATTCGGTGAACCGACATATTCGTGATGTCCTGCAAGATAAACTTGATACTTGCCGGGTGCCAGCCCATCGCCGTCCTTGAGTGAATCGAGTTTATATGTACCGTCGGATTGTAATTTACCGCGAGACGAAACTTTCCCGTTGCTAAAAACAACATAACCTTTTGTACAAGGTTGCCCGTCGGAATCGGTTACTTTGCCGCCAAACTGAACATAATTGCCGCAGCCGGAAAATAAAAGTAACACAAATAATGTTGTAAACGAAATTCGTAATTTTGAAAGTTTTTTTGACATAATTAATTTTTTTGTTGAAATTTTGGAAAACGTTAAAAAAACACCGAAACCGCTGACGTGTCAACGGCTTCAGCGTACAGAAAGTTACGGAAATACTACGGACATACCGTCGCTCACACAGCCAAGATGCCAATGAACTCTTTCACGGTCAACATTGGGAGACATTCCATGTACCGAACCGTCACCGAAAAGATGATGGCATGTTCCGCCCGTGTGATAACACCGAGTGGTGATACATTGACCGCACACGCTGTACCAGTGCCATTAACGTCCCATAAATTGGGATTAGCGCGTCCGGCACCGAATGAGTTACCCTCATTTGCGCTGCGTGCGATTGTAAAGGCATCCTGACTAACCATGCGGGCTGGCGAGTACATCAACGAATTGACCGTACCCGCACCAGAATCTACAAGAGTATCAGGATCTGAACGTGTTATTTGTACACCACAGTCCCACCAACCCCATTCTGCCGCACCTCCAGTACCTTCTGCGTTCAAACATTTTCCGAGTCTGCCACTGGGAATATGTTTTTCGGCAAAGATGTATTGATTACTTGTTCCATCTGTAAAACGACTTATCTGGTCACGCACTGTCCAATTGGGGGGTATTGAGTCTATGGAGCCGCGCAACGCTCCAAACATTGATGCCTGAAAAGTCGAGGCATCACGCCCGTCATCGTACTTCCGATGGATAGAGTCGTCTCTTGATGTATTTCGTGTTGCTCTTGATAGAAGTGTTACATAGTCACTGACAAAACCATCTGTTGACCTTTCCGCAGAACCCGGATTATTAGCGGTTCTTGCCCCGCGCGAAGGGCAAATATAAGCGGGAATGATCATTGAGTTTTTGTCGGGCAAAGTGTCCCACCAAGCGTTACTTGACCATGTATTATTTGCCGACGAGTTAAGAATATTTTCTGGAAATAAATCATATATTGATTGTTTTTCCATGAAGGGTAATAGAAACACAAATATCGTCGGTCTCGGACTACTTATCTCCCATCGACTACCCACCGTACCACAAATTAACAACAGTGGTAAACCATCTCTTGTGTCGTGAAAGTTGTGAATTGCAAGACCGATTTGCTTCATGTGATTGGAACACTGCATTCATCTTGCGGCTTCGCGAGCAGCTTGAACAGCTGGTAACAGTAACGCGATTAACACGCCGATAATCCAATTACCACCAGAAGTTCGACCAATGTAAAGCCGAACGGTGAAGAACGAAAGAGAGGTAAAAGTTTATCGGAAAAGAGTCTAGAGAATAAACATTCTTTGTTTTCCGCTTTTAACTCTTCATTACAGACAGCCCACCCCCCTGTCTTGCCCATTTTAACATGGAATTTTTTGCCAAAAAATTCCCAAAAAACACAACAAAACATCTCATGAAATTTTCCATAATTAATCCTCTTATTTTACAAGGTTTCTTGGAAGTAACCATGTTCGTTTACCACACACAACATGGCAAAAATATGGAACATAGTTGGAATAGATTTAAAATTTACACAAAATAAATCGGATTACAAGAAGAGGAATCTTTGAATTTTAAAATATTTTCAAAAAAATTGCGATTTTTTTAAAAAATTCGTAATATTTCAGTGTAATCTTCGTTAAAAGTATAAAAATCAGGAGGTATAAACGTTAATTTTTATATTTGGCTTTTTGCCAATTGCTCCTTCAATTCTTTAATTAATTTGTCTTTTTCTTCAAGTGCTTTTTTGTCTT
>JAISBG010000849.1 GCA_031266315.1 Planctomycetaceae bacterium
CCAGATTGAAAACGCATAATAAAGTAATCGAACCGGTAAATCGGCAAACGTATTTCCGGCATGTTCGAAAACAATCATCGTTTTGGCATTGGTACGATTTTTGAGCGGGCAAGAAAAAACCAAGTCCAAAATTCGTTCAACACCACTCGGAGCAATGTAATGAGTTGGTGATGAAGAAATCTTGTCTAAATCAAGTTTATCAACGAAATCGGAATCCGCATAATGCAATAAGAAATCAGAGAACACAAACATCTGTCCGAAAATATTTTTCACGAACGCATCGTAAATATTACCCGGTCGCGTTGGTTCAGAGGAGTTCTGTTTTTCTTTTGTTTGGTTTTTCATGTGAATATTTTACTTTAAATTTCGGATCATACCCGCATTTTCTCCGATTTGATTTTTACTTCGGTATTTTACTTCAAAATATCAGTACATTCAAGAGATACGGACGGTTTTTTATTTGTTCAATGATAAAATTGATAAATAGGTTTTGCAAAATTTCGCTAGAATTGAAGAATTGGCGAAAAAACGAATAAATTAGGAAAGCAAGGTAAAGAACTTTCGGTTAACTTTCCGAAAACCATGTTATATAGAAGTTTTTGGGTTGCCGAATGAATAACGGCATCGTTTTATGGAATATAAATACTGCAAGTAATGTATCATGTTTGTGTTTAGCATAACTACTTCTTATAAATTGACTTGCGTTATTTAGATTTATTGATTTACTCCCGTATGGAGTATAATGTGTCTCGCTTCACCATTATCATACCCCTTTTGAGCAATACCCCAACGGAAGCGTTTGAGGAAACGCTTGCTTCTGTGCTTGTCCACAAACCGGAAGGCGCGGAAGTCCTGATTGCTAACGCAGCCGGATATTCTGACCCTTGGAATACAGCGACAGAAGGAACTGTTTTTATTGCTTCGGATCATCTTTCCAACCCGATGGATGTTTTGAATGAAGCCGTTCTGCGCTCTCAAGGCGATATTTTGCATATTCTTTATCCGGGAACCGAAGTTTCGGCGGATTGGACTCAAAATATACTGCAACTATTTGAACAATCGCAATTAGGAATTATTATTCCGTGTGTGTATGACCGCCGAAAACCAAAGCGAATTTTTTCGCTTGGAATTTGCTATAAACCGGAAGGAGTTCTTCGAACTATCCGGCGTTCACAATGGGCGGAAGCGGCACAAAAACGGATTGTTCCTCATATTTCGGCAGTGTTTATTCGTAAACAGGCGTTAACACAAATCGGATTGTTCGACACAAGTTTCATTCCTCAGATTTCTTATGTTGACGCGGCAATGGCAATGGCAAAACAAGGTTGGGAAACTGTGGTTGATCAGGAATGTCGGATTATGGTTCGACCGAACTATCTGCCGGCAGCCAACGCTTTTACTTGGGGTGTTCAAATAGAGCGGCTTTATTTTCGTTGGTTCGGACAAAATTCAACTTTAGCGGCTTTAGGAAAACATTTCGGTTCGTTTGGAATTGATTTTTGGCGGCATCTTCCGAAATTCAAAGCGTTCCAGATATTTTTTGGTCGGTTGTTCGGACTTTTTTTCTTCGGTGAAACGTTGACATTTTTCCGACGATCCCGCAAAACCGCATCGAAACTAAGTATTGCTGATCCGCCTTCGGCGATAATTCCGGTAGATTTTAGCCCGCCGGATCATAATAATTCTTCGGCAATCGAAAAAGCCGCCTAAAAAGATTATCGCAATTTTTCTGCTTTGAAATTTACCGTTGTTAGGACGTATCAATCTCAGTAGGATTGCAAGTTTTCCTTCGCCCTGCAAGGGCAATGCGTAACAACCCACCGCAACGCGGTGGGTAACAGTCCCTCCCCAACAATCGCCCTGAAAGGGCAACGTAAAGCGGATTGGCATTGCCCTTTCAGGGCGAAATTTAGGGAAGTTCTTTAACCCACCGCGTTGCGGTGGGTTGTTACGCATTGCCCCTAAAGGGGCGAAGGAAAAACTTGCAATCCTATTGGTATCAATCTGTGAATGGTTGTACCGAGCCGAGTTTTGAATATAATTATTGCTTCTTGGTACGTACCAAAATCAAAAATTGGAGTTCTTCAATTGCCGATTGAAGAACTGCAATTGCCGATTGAAGAACTTCAACTGTCGATTGAAGAACTGCAATTGCCGATTGAAGAACTTCAATTGCCGGTTGAAGAACTGCAATTGCCGGTTGAAGAACTGCAATTGTCGGTTGAAGTCCTTCAATTACCGATTGAAGAACGCCAATTTCCAGTTTTTTCCCGTTTGAGTGTTCAAAAACTGTATAACTTATCATTTCACGGACTGAACATACAGAATACTAAAGATTTATTCGAGGACTTATTTATGACCAAGAAAAATTTAACATTGCCCAAAGAAAATTCGTCAGAGGAACCTAAAGTGCAATCATCGAAACGGCGTTTATTACGTCAGGTTGTTGGTCCTGATGAAATTGCGGAGGTGGTCAGTAGTTGGACGGGGATTCCGATTAGCCGCATGATGGAGACGGAACGCGCCAAACTGCTTGTTCTTGAAGAACGCCTTCATCTTCGTCTTGTCGGGCAAAACGAAGCCGTCGATGCTGTTTCCAACGCGGTACGCCGAAGCCGTAGCGGATTGCAAGACCCGAATCGCCCTATTGGTTCCTTCCTATTTTTGGGACCGACCGGCGTTGGTAAAACGGAACTTTGCAAGGCTCTTGCCGAAGCCATGTTCGATGACGAAAACGCGATGATTCGAATTGATATGAGTGAATTTATGGAAAAACATTCCGTGAGTCGGCTCATCGGGGCACCGCCGGGTTACGTTGGTTATGACGAAGGCGGAATGCTTACCGAAGCGGTTCGGCGGCGTCCGTACAGTGTTGTGTTGTTTGACGAAATGGAAAAGGCTCATCGTGATGTGTTCAATGTATTGCTTCAGGTTCTTGATGACGGGCGGTTGTCCGATAATCAAGGACACACGGTTGATTTTACGAACACAATTATTGTTATGACTTCGAATGTCGGCAGTCAGGTTATTCAAGAGATTGCCCGTGAGAATGGTTCGGAGGAAACGATGCAGGAAGCGGTGAAGGATTTATTGCATCAACATTTCCTGCCGGAATTTCTGAACCGGATTGATGAAACGATTATTTTTCACCCGTTGAACCGTAACGAGATTAAAAAAATTGTTGATTTACAACTGGAGCGGTTAAAGAAACAATTGGAAAAACAAAATGTTACGCTAACAGTTTCCGACAATGCGGCGGCGGAAATTGCGGAACGGGGTTATGATCCGGTGTTCGGTGCGCGCCCGTTGA
>JAISBG010000862.1 GCA_031266315.1 Planctomycetaceae bacterium
TCCATACCGAGTGAGTTTTTACTTCCGTTATCGTAACGACCAACGAACATCCAGAGTTTATCGCCGGACGAAAGAAGCGGTGCTGTTTCATGCCGCCGTGAATCTGGAAAACCAGACGCAAAAACTTCCACTTCGCTCCAAGTTTGCCCGTTATCGTTACTACGATGTCCGCGCATTTTTTGATCGGGATCACTTTCATTTTTTTCAGCGTTACTGAAATTGACGAAAAGTGTGTCGCCATGAAATGCAATGCGCGGTTCATGCAAAAAGCGATGATCCGGTGTCTGCTGGTGAACAATCGAATAGGTAACTCCCGTAGCCGTTGGAATTGCCGTCAATACCGGATAGGGAATTGCGGAATCCCAAAGATCAATACCGGTTGATTGTTCCTGACAAGATATTGGTACGGAAAACAGAAAAAAGTAAAACAATAAAAGATTTTTTTTAATGTTCATGTTGATTTCTCCTTTTGGAAATTATTTTGAGAGTAATTTGAAATTTTGTTCCCGGTTTTTTTCGTTGACCACACAATTTAAGGTGGTTTTGGAATGATACCGTTCAGGAATAATTGATTCAAATACCGGATCAATCACGGTATCGCCGGGAAAATCGTTACGAGGTTTTGTTCCTGTTTGACGTGTTGACGTAATTCGGACGGTCATTTCTCCGGGTTGAACATAAGTTTCGTATTTCCCGTTCAGAATAACAGAACCGAATGATTGGTCAACATCTTTCCGGTGAAAGGTGATACTTCCTGTTTCCAGCGGTACACCGTCCAACGTAATCATACCTTTGATTTTAATTCCATCCGGTTTGTCCAACGAACATCCTGAACAAACAAGATAAATTAGAACAAAAATAGTCAAAAATAAAAAGTATCGGGTCATTATCGTGTTAAAAAAAGGTTGTTTATGGTGCAGCGGTTTCACCGCCTTCGGAAGTCGAAATACTTCGCCAAACATCAAGTGAAATGGAATTTTCGATAAACCTTACACTGCCGTCAAGGAGAGAAGTATTTACTCCATTCGGATGACGGCTTCTGACAGTAAAGATGGCAATAGTACACGCAGCACTGTTATCGCGTGCTGTACAGTTATAGCCGTCAACACCAATTCCGCCCGAAGGACAAGGGCGGCAAAGATAATCACGTTTGTCGTTTGGAGTGTACCGTGTGGTGAACCCGGAACCACCCCAAGAAATAGTTCGTCCCAACATTCCCCTCCAAGAACCGCCGGCAAGAGGTGTGATCAACTCGGAAACGGCTAACGTGTTACTTGTTCCGTCTCCAATAACAAGCGGAGAAATAAACGGTGTAAATGTTCCCGAAGGCCATGGAGATAAAGAATTTATCGTCGAAAAATACCCAAGTCCAAACGGAGCACTCAAATTTTTGGCAATATCGCCGTTAGTTAGCGTTACATTATCCGTTTGATGCCCGTTGTCTGTATTTCCCATATTGGCAACATAGTTTCCAAGTGAAATTTCTGGATTGGTTCCAACTTCATCTCTGTCACGATTATCTGACGGGCAATGAAGAATAGAAATCTCTGCCGATCTAATATTTTTACCTCGAACTTGGGCGGCGGAACTTGTTCCCCATTGGGTATTAAACCAATCATCGGATGTAATTGGTTCGTAGAGGGTTTGCTGTTCAATATACGGGAAAATACGCACTTGCCAGGAATGATTATGAGGCAGTCCGCTTCCATACCATCCTGCATACGGCAACATTCCTTCTGTTTTATCTGAATAGTTGTGCAAGGCTATTACTAACTGTTTCAGATGATTTGTACATTGCATTCGTCGCGCCGCCTCACGCGCTGCTTGTACGGCTGGTAACAGAAGAGCAATTAACATCCCAATAATCGCAATGACTACGAGAAGTTCAACGAGGGTAAAGGCGAAAATGGTTCTTTTTTTCATGGTTTTTTCTCCTAAGAAAAAAGGTTATTGTCACAGATTATATAACACATAATCTGTTTTTCGTAAAATTGGGAATAAACATAACGCCGAGAAACGGCAACAGAATATCGCTCTGAGACAGGAGCGACACGACACTAAAAATAGGCTCATTCCCACCGACGAAAGTGGTGCATTACATGTTTAAATTTAAAATGTAAGCTGAATTATACCCACAGTACAACACGCGACGCTCCCTTAGCGAGAGCTACGCAACTTTGTTGTACTAGAATAATCTTCTACTCGGAAAATCCGGTCGTCATGTAGAAAATTACTTAATCGCCAAGCGATTTTAGTGTTGTTGACGTACTCGATTTTTTTAACACCCGAACAAAAATCCGGGCGATTTATCGTTCAAAACGGAAAAATAGTCTCCAAAAGTTGAAAATGAAAAAAGGCGGAAAATAATAATAGTGTCCAGTATAAACTAAAGTTCAAAAAATATCAATGGGAGAGTAAACAAAATAGACGAAATTTTGGAAATTTTTTTCGTTTATGCCCAAAAATCTAAAAAAATCGGTAATCATTCAGCAAAATTTTCGTTAAAAGTAGGCAATCAATAAGATGAGCAACCTTTTGTAGGTGGGCGACCTTTTGCTAAAAGGTCGCGTCGGCGTACTCGCCGACAGTGAACCCGATTAACAACGGCAAATGGTGTTGCTTTCCGTGTTGGAGTCAATGCAAACTCAACCGGCGCAACCGCCCAGCGGGCGGATTGCCTACCTTTTTTCGTGTTTTTTTGTAATGTTTCGCGTTAAAATATGAATTCCATTGAATCATTACCTAATATTCAATTACGGCAAAATTACAGTTGCCGGTTCGCGGTTCGGCAACGCGAAATTTCGGTAGTTTCCGTGATTTCTAAAATCTGTTTCGAAAACTTTCGGCAACGGTGAAGACGGCGGAATAGCAGAACCGTATTGAAATTCTTGTTTTGAATATTCCTGCTTTAAAGATTTCTGTTTTGATAATACAGCCGGAAGTGTTGGTTGTAGCGGAGTCATTACCGCAGTTTCCGAGCCGACTGCAATTGCCGGTACACGATCGCTACGGCGTTGCCTTCGCGAAAATAAATGCCGGTCATGATCTTCATTAGAAACGGAAATTCGTGGCGGTAACGGTTCCGTAACCGGCAAAGTAGAGGAGGATTCTTCCTTGTTTTTTTCTTTAACCAAATAAGCGGCGGCTTCTTGTTGAATTACTGTTTTGAAAGTTTCTTTGACTTCATTGATTGTGTCGGTCAATTTCGTATTTGCGTTATCTGAAGCAAATTGTTTTACCAATCCATTGGCTTCAGAATCGTTGAACACGGTAATTCCCATGCCAATAACCATTGTGTACAAAATCAGCGTTGTCCCTTTTTTTTTCGGATCGAACCATTTCAACGCGGTTCCGAACGATTTTTTCACACGTCCGTTCGAATCAACACTGCAAATTTCGTCAAGAATCAAATGAGAAAAATAACCGGACGAAAGCGCAAACGCTTTGAAAATCCGTTCTTCGGGTGTTCCCGTCGAGAGAAAATAGGTAATTTGTCCGGCAAAAACGGCTGACGGAATACTATGAAACATACCCCGATGCGAAGTTATTTTTTTAACCAATTCACCGACACCGAACCGAACAAACAAAAGCATGGCTCCTCCGCCAAACAGAACCAGATCGGGTTCGATCATGAGTTGCCGTAATCGTTGGACGAACAGCACGGCGGCAATTCCGGCGGCAAGATAAATACATTCCTGAAACGAGCGGCTTGTATCGCTGTCAATGTCCGGGAACATTCCGGCAATACTGCATAAACCGGCGGAAAGCAGGCATGTCGGCAATGGAAGACCGAAAGAATAATACCCAACTCCACCCAGCACAATGCCGGTAATCGTACTACATGTTACATGTTGCCTGAAATTACCCACCTTAACAAACGATTGATGACTGCGTAATGAATAAACAATATCCGTGAGTGGAACAACGAGAATAGTAAGGAGAATAGCAAAAATTGACCTTGAAGGAAAGAGCAAAATCCGGTAAAATTCGTTTTTGCAATATTTTATACCCTATCGTTATCCGGCACAAAAAATGAGCGTTTTCGATTTGATTATTTTTGCCATTTTAATTGCTCTTGCGTTTCGCGGGTGGATGACGGGAATGGTTGCGCAAATCGTTTCGGTTGGTTCGTTGTTGGTAAGTTGGATTGTCGCGTCACGGTTTGCGTTCCTGATTGCTCCGTCCATTCCGGCAGAAGAACCATGGAACAATATCGGCGCAATAATCGTACTATTTATTATTACATTTTTTGCGGTTCGATTAGCGCATCATTATTTAGAAAAAAAAATCAAAGATTGGAATCTTGCAAAATGGAACCGGCATCTTGGCGGATTACTCGGTTTTCTCAAAGGATTGATTCTTTGTATGGTTCTGACGTTTTTTGGAGTGATGTTAAGCGAAACAACACGGGAAGTTGTTTTCAAGTCCAAAAGCGGTAATTATCTGGTACGTTTAATCGAAAAAACCGAAACTTTTATTCCGCCGGACAGTTGCGAATTGCTCCGTCAGCAACTCGAGCGCTTTAACGCCCAAATTAACGGAAACGGTATTAACGGAACAGAAACACTCGCCGGTCTTTCGCATGAAGAAAAGTCGTTGCAAAAAATGCGGGAATTGATACCGTCCGGTCAGGAAGTTCAGGATTTTCGGGAGAAAACCCAATCCAATCTCGATAACTTGATTTCGCAAGGCAATTCTTTTCTTGAACAAGCCGAAAATTTTCAGCAAGGAACAAAAAAAGCCGCCTCGTTGCTTGACGCTATCGGAAAATGGTGGACAGGTTCCGATAAAAAAGAGGAAAATAATGAAATAAAAACAAACGAAACAGAACAAACTCTCAATCCGGTAATCGATACAGATAAAGATAATGTTGCAAAAACAACCGTTTTATCTTCGGTTTCTTCGTTGTCAAAATCGATTACGGTATTGCCGGAACAACCGGTTCGTCCATTCAATCCGCAAAACTCCGCGAATTTTCCAACAGAAACTGTCGAAAAACAGTTGGTTCCATTGTCAACATTACCGGCTTCGGCTCCTTTGTCTTCGGCGGCTTCGGAAGAAAAAATATTATTCCGCCGCCGGTTTTCTCAAAACAATAACAATCCGCCAACAACGGAAAAAACCTTAGTTGCGTCAACTCCATTATCGCCGGCAACACCATTAGCAACATTGCCGGAATCACCGGGTTTTACGTTACCCAATTCCAATGAGGAATTGCCCAATGTTACGGCAATACCGATACCGATTTCCCGTTCATCGTCTTCATTCCGTTTACGTTCTTCGGTAATTGATTCTCCCGACCGCCTTCTCCATTCATCGCCAACCCGCCTTCCGGCAACTCTCTTCGTACCGCCAAAACACTAATTTTCTGATTCTATGCATTAGATGTTTCCCACCGGAATCATAAAATAATAGGTAATATTTCATCGGCAATCATAATGGTGGGCGACCTTTTGCTAAAAGGTCGCGTCGGCATAGCCGACAGTGAACCAGATTAACGATGGCAAAATTATGACTCAACCGGCGCGACCCTTCAGCGAAGGGATTGCCCACCTCTTTTCGCGTTTAAAACGAACTTTTCAATGCTTGGACACCTAATACGGTAGAATCAGCAGAATCTTTTTGAAATTATGAAACAAAATCACATAACGGAATAATTACAAATTTTGTTTGATATTATTTTTGTTCGATAAAATATTTCGGATCAACTTTTTGGAATTTTGAATTTTTATCGAGACCGATATCGTTTTGATAATTGATAAATTGATTGGCGTTGTACTGTTTTTTGAACCATTGAAAAACCGGTTTGTCTGATTCTTGCCAATAAGTATTGTCATCCATTGTTAATCCGTTGCGAAAATCAGCGTCGAAACGAACACAACTTTCTGTTGCGTTGCAAAATACATTGTTCCGAATAATAAAGTTCTCTGTTTTTGCTGTGTTGGCGTACACCATGAGATGACGTCCGTTTTTATCCGGACGCTGAACATGCCCCCAACCGAAACCGGCATTGAAACAGGTATTGTTTTCAAATAAAATATTATCCGTAATAGATTCTGGTCCGCGATTCCAATATTCAAACGAATATTCACAATTCCAGATTATATTGTTGCGGTAAATAATATTGCGTTGTTGATTGACGCCGTTCCCTTGATTGGTCAGCGCGGCGTCGTAAATTTCCCAAAGCCGGCAATTCTCAACAAGACAATCGGCGGCATCCGACCAAAATTCAATTCCGTTACCGAATCGAACCTTGCGTCCTTCACCGCCTTCACGATATTGATCCGCTCCGCCAATCCATGAAATATCCAGATCACGATAAACACAATGTTCGGTTTTTGTCCCGCCAAAACCGTGCGCTGCCCCATAACGAACATCAAGATCAATAAAATGAACATACCGACTGCAATTATGAAGAACAATATGTTGATGCAAAGCCGCTTCAATATTTTTGTACAGAATTGTCGGATTTTCGTTTGAAAAAAAGAAGACCCGATTAGTTTTCGTATCGTACCAAAAATCATCTTGTGTTTTCAGGTTTTCGCGTGTCCATTTTTTGAATCCTGCTTTGTTGCCGTCGAGAATGATATTACCGACATCGGTGTTAATACCATTTGTTGTAACGGTTGCTTCGCGGAGTTCCAACGGAATAAACGAAAATATCCCGTTTTGCGGTAAATTTTTACCGAGCGAAATCGTAAATCGGGCTTTATCATAATATTTTTTGCAACGAAAAATGATTTCTTGTTCTGCCCATTCTGTACCGATTTTGACCGGCAGTTGAATTGCGGAACCGAGTCCAGTCCACGGTGAGCTAGGTTCGGTAAAAGCGACTGTTGTTATTTGAAACGGTATTGTTGTTTTTGCGGCAAACCGGAGCAGATAATATTTTCCCGCTTCAACGGGAAAACCTGCAACAATAAATTGGATATGATTGGACGCGCTGCCTGTTGTGGAACAAACGATTTGATATTCTTTTTTACCGGTGTATTTTGGCGGCGGCGTAACAATTTTTCGTTCGGTTTTCGCTCCGCCTTCCTGATGGAGATTCCACACCAATTCGGTGAAACGGGAAACGGTGTTTCCGGTATGAATTGTATCGGGACGTGTTGACCAAAGATAATTGCCTTCGTTGATCCAGTCCGTTGATTTATTGAGCGGTACACTGCCGAGCAATTTTGGCTTTTCGTCACTTAAATTTCCATAAGAGGTGTACACAATCGGCTGGTCTTCATTGCCGGATTTTGGAACAAGTTGTCCGCGCCAAAGGCAGCCGCGTTTGAATCGAACGGTATCTCCCGGTTTGATGTCGGCATTATTCACTGCCTTGAGTGACTTCCACGCTAACGCCGGTACAGTTCCGGTGTTGGCATCGCTACCGGATTCCGAATCAACATAATATTCAGCTCCCCAAAGCGAAATGACTGATAAAAAAAATACGGCAAAAAATAGTTGTTTCATTTTTTATGTTGATGTTATATTGCGTTAGGGTGACGTTGACCGCGAACCTGATGATACTTCTTTTTTGAGACGCTGAATTTGTTTTCGGGATAATGGTATTTCATAACTCAAAAAAGAAACGAGGAAAATTGTCGCAACAAAACGTATCATAAAAAAATAAATCATCTCTGTCAAGACGACAGTAGAATTGCAAGTTTTTTTCCGAACAAAAAATTGAGCAATTTTTTTGGTCCCCCCTGCTTCTCTGAACGAAGCGAGCGATAGGTGGGTGACCTTTTGCTAAAAGGTCGCGTCGGCGTACTCGCCGACAGTGAATTGGATTAACAACGGCAAATTGAATTGCCTTCCGTTTCGGAGTCAATATAGAGTCAACCGGCGCGACCCTTCAGCGAAGGGATAGCCCACCTCTTTCTGTACCCCATTTTGGGAAAAGTTTATTTTCTCAAATTCTTTTTGGCTGACCCCTATTGACGGACTCTTGGAGATGTGTTTTAATTAGAAAACTTAAATTTGACCGTCAAACTATTTTGGAGACGGCAAAATTTCAACCTGACGGAGCAACGGGTAAACACATTTCAACTTTTCCTTGATTCAGAAAGGGATACTATGTTTGTTAAAAATTTATTTGAGGTTCTCAATGTCCTGCTCGCCGTTTTCTTCGGAGCAATTTTTCCACCCGAAAAAAAATTATGTTAAAATGGGGGGGGGGGAGCAGGATATGTAAAGGTAAAAGAACTCCTAAAACGGCTTTTACTCTTGTTGAACTTCTTGTAGTCATTGCAATCATCGGTGTATTGATTGCTCTTCTGCTACCCGCCGTTCAAGCCGCACGAGAAGCCGCAAGACGGTCACAATGTACCAATAATCTCAAACAATTGGGCATTTCGTTTCACAATTTCCATGATGCGCTCAATCGAATCCCGTCGAATGGATTCGACCCGCACTGAGTCAGATACAAATGTCAGGGAAGTAACAACCCGATTAATGAATCAGACCGTTACAATTTCCTTGTAACAAAGCTCCCGTTTTACGAACAACAAGCGATTTACGATGAAATCAAATCCGGTTGTGAAGCGGTAACCGCGCTTGCCGCTTATCCGACAGCGGCGGCGGATTTGTAC
>JAISBG010000028.1 GCA_031266315.1 Planctomycetaceae bacterium
GTGTTGATTTTTACAATTATTCCAGATTGCGCAACACGCCGGATTCCCGAAATTTGTTTGGAAATAAGCAATTTCGCCGCCTCTTTTCCTTGATACACTTTGCCATGATACCGGACACGTCCGCAAATATCCGATAATGTTTCAGAAAACACATCATTAACAGTAACAGTTATCGTGTTAATTCCGGTATCAATTATTTCGTCCGTTTTATCTTCCAAAAGCAGACCATTTGTACTCATACATTTAATTAAATCAGGAAATTCCTTATTAATCAGACGGAATGTTTCCAAAGCATACGGCGTAACCAATGTATCACCGGGTCCCGCAATACCAACTACGGTTATTTCAGGAACAACCGCAACAGATTTACGTACAATATTAACCGCCTGACGCGGAGTAATAATCTGAGCCGTAACACCGGGACGCTGTTCTGTTTTACTGATTATTCTGTTGCAAAATTTGCACTCAATGTTACAGCCCGGACTGACCGGCAAATGAATCCGTCCTTTATTATTCGGTATTCCAGTTGCGAAACAAGGATGTCTTGCTGTAATTTCTTGAATTGATATTGCCATAAAATATCCGGTAGTTAGTTATCTTTTTTCGGAAAATAATGCGATTGATTACGGCAAAACTCATTTAAAATATCGTCGGCATATCCAACCGTTTCAAATATTTTCATTCCTTTTGCCGTGAGATATTCTAATGCGCCGTTGCCGATTTTTCCCGTAACAATTGCTTCACAATCATTCAATAGATTCAGTACCTTATCAAACGAATGTTCGTGATGTTCAAAATGATTGCAACAAGGCTCAATTGTTCTCGTTTCAATATATTTATATCCGTTATCGTTAATCGAAACGATAAGAAACGTTTTTGTCCTGCCAAAGTGTTGATGAATTGTCTTGCCGTCAGAACTAGAAATTGCGATAAGGTGTGCCATATTTTTAGATTCCTGTACTTTTATCTTTGATGAGACCGCTTTCGGCAGCCATAATCTGATCAGACCATTCCGCTGCCCAGATTTTTAGTTGCGCTAAATCCATTGGAGACGGTGTGAGAGATTCCGCGTGGTCGGCAATTTGTTTCGCAAGACTTCGATAAATATTGGCTTGTTCGGAATCCGGTTGCGCTTCAATCGTGGTTTTACCTGCCAGTTCGCTTTGTGTTACGGTAAGTGAACGCGGAATATATTCGATTACTTTTGTTCCTGTCCGTTCGGCAAAATCATCGATAATCTTTTTCTGAATCGATTGTGTAACAGAATTAGCAATCACACCGCCCAACAAGGCGCCGCCGGAATTGGAGTATTTTTGGATTCCCTTAAACAGATTATTTGCAGCATAAATTGCCATAAAATCAGAAGACGATACCGTAAAAACATGTTCAGCAATACCTTCACGAATCGGTACGGCAAATCCGCCGCATACAACATCGCCCAGAACATCATAGATAACATAATCCAGTTCCAGTTCGTCGAAAATATTTTGTTGCTTTAATAATGAGACGGCAGTGGTAATCCCGCGTCCGGCACAACCAACTCCCGGTGCCGGACCGCCGGCTTCGACACAATAAATATTGTTGTAACCCTGAAAAACCGCCTCATGGGCATCGACACTTCCTTTTTCTCTTAATAAATCCAGAACAGTTGGAATATAGGTTCCATCGCGTAACGTATTTGTGGAATCGGCTTTGGGGTCACATCCGAATTGCATGACCCGATAACCCATATCAGAAAGTGCCGCGCTCAGATTGGAAGTTGTGGTTGATTTACCGATGCCGCCTTTTCCATAAATGGCGATTTGCTTGATTTTCCTGCTCATTGTTAAGTTTTCCTTTCTTTTAATTTATTTTGAAAATATTGTATCAAGAAGTTTCACCGTCTGAACAGCGTTTTCGGCGTAACCGTCTGCTCCGATTATTGTAGCAAAATTAAATGAAACCGGTTTACCGCCGATAATAATCCGAAATTGTTTACGTTTATTTTCCGTAATTAATAAATCAATAACATCTTTGATATTTTTCATACAAGTTGTCATCAAGGTTGATATTGCGATAATATCCGCTTTCCATTTAACCGCTTCGTCCACAAAAGACCGCGCCGAAACATCTTTTCCCAAATCAAGCACCTCATAACCTGCCGACATCAGGAATAGAATTACAATATTTTTTCCAAGATCATGTGTGTCTCCAAAAATTGTACCAATAACAACTCGTCCTTTTGATAACGGATTTTGTATCAATCCCGTCCGTAAAACCGTCATCGCTTCTTGTACAACATCGGCACAAACAAGAAGATCAGGAATAAAATATTCTCCCGTTTCATAAAGAGTCCCAACTCTTGCCATTCCGCCGCTTAACCCAATTTCAATCGCTTTGTTACAATCCATACTTTCATTGATAATCATTTTCGCAATTTTTTTCGCCTGTTTTTCATCCATATCAACAACCGACTGCGATAAACATTCAAAAAAATATTGTTGTTTTAATTCTATTGATTTCGTCATAATATGCTGTTTGATAAATGTAATAGAAAAATTTTATTCACTGTTTTCGTGTGGATACATTGACCTCCGATAAAAACAAGTCGATTCGATTGGGCGTATTCCGTCAACACCGCGACGTAAGGTTTGGCGGAAAAGGAAACAATTTCTGTATTAACAATCCCGTATTTTTCCAAAAGGAGCGAACAGTAAGGACAAAGATGAACAACACCGCCGGAATTTGTTTCAAGACCGCGTAACAGTTGAATTAAATAAGGCAACGAAAATTCACGTTGGTGTGTTTCGGAAATTGTCTTCGGATTTGCGTAGGGGTCGGCAATGGAAATAATTTGCGGTAAAATCGCATTTATTTGTACAATTAAATCGGTTGCGGCGCGGTCGAGTTCTTTATGAACGGCTGACACGTTCAGACGCAACTGTTTGTAAAACACAAGTCCGCCAGCCGTTTCCGCCGCAACAGAATAAGGAGCAGATATTTCCAATATATTGTCATATTGTTTGTGCATTTCCGCAACACAATAATTCATTCGGTTCATGTTAAAATCCTAATGATGCTACAAATAATTTTTCAAAATTTTCGTTATCGGCTAATTCAATTTTTTGTATTTCAGATACAACCAATCTCATTTTTGTTCTAAAATCAGTGTTTAGCAAAAAAGCAGTTCCGCCTGATTGAGCGGTGTTGCCGACGAAAGTTACTTTACCTTCAAACTCCAATGGAAGAAGACCGATATTTAACAAACTTTTTTCGTTCAAATGATAACCAAACGAACCGGCAATCTCAACACGGTTTACCTCTTCCTTTTTTAAGTTCATTTTCATTAAAAGAGCCTCAACTCCTGAACGAATCGCGCCTTTGGCAAGTTGAACCTGCCGGACATCGTTCTGAGTTACATAAACATCGTCTGTAATAAAAAATACTTTTTTGCCGTCTTTTTCCCGTAACCCGTCAATATTTTTTTGCGACGAAAATCTACCGTTTTTTCCGATAATTCCATTGCGTACCAACTCGCCGGTAATATCTAAAAGTCCGCTTCCACAAATTCCTGTTGCGCAAACATTGCCGATTACCTGATAATCAATATTTCCGTTATCATTAAGGTGAAAACGTTCAATCGCGCCATTGCCTGCTCGCATTCCGCAAGTGATATTCATTCCTTCAAAAGCCGGTCCTGCCGCTGTTGAAGTTGCAGCCAAACGACCATTTTTCGCCAACACAATTTCTCCGTTTGTACCAATATCAATAAACAATATCGTATCTTTTTGTTCGTATAATTGCGATGCCAAAATGCCGGACGTAATATCGGGACCGACAAACGCCGAAATAACCGGCGGTAAATAAATCAAACCAAAAGGCGATATGTTAAGTTTCGACGCGGCAAGATGTTCTCCGCCGTGTATTTGTGATGTGTACGGATATTGCCCAAGCGGTTTCGGATTGATTCCGCACGCTAAATGAAGCATTGCCGTATTACCGCTGTAAACGATTTCGTAAATATTTCTTGTATCAATTTTTGTTTTATTCGCAATCGCGGTAATCATTTCGTTGAACACTTCAATCAAAATATTTTGCAACGTTTTCAATCCTTCGTTATTGCTTGCAAAGTGAATTCTTGAAAGGACATCTTGTGCGTAAGTGCTTTGCGGATTCAACCGGCTTTCGTAACCAATTTCATTTCCGTCGGACAAATTGGTAATTGCCATCACTAATGTTGTTGTTCCGATATCTATTGTAATTCCATACAATAATTTTGATGTATCGCCGTTTTCCGTTCCTAAAATAGTTTCGCCGCCGTAAACAATTGTTTTTTCGCCGTCGTAACGTTTTGAGATAAACGGTTTGAGCGGGTAGGAAAAACTCTGACCGTCTGACAAAATTTTTAAGGTTCTGTTTTCATGTTCTTTATTTTCAGTAACAACTTCAACGTTTTCT
>JAISBG010000131.1 GCA_031266315.1 Planctomycetaceae bacterium
GTCATCTTTTTCCGGCAATGGAACGTTCGCTCCGGCAAACGGAATATTTTGAGTCATCGTCGGACAATACCGGACGGCAAGCGTTCCGCGCCAATTTACCGATTTCGCCCGGCGGAACATCATTCGACGCGGCAGACGGTCAACTCGGCGGCGTGATGAAAGTGTATCGGGAATGGAGAATATTCGGCAACAATAATTGGTTGAAAATTTATTGGAACCGTGTTCGGTTAAGTCTTGATTATACGATCGAAAAATGGGACCCGCGTCATACCGGACTGCTTGAGGAAAGTCATCATAACACTTACGATATTAACTATTTCGGACCGGATGGTCATTGTGGCAGTTTTTATCTTGGTGCGCTTGCTGCTGCAGTGGAAATGGGAACATTTCTCAACGATGATGTTTCTTTATACAAGGAATTGCTTGATAAAGGCAGTAAACGGATTGTTACTGATTTATTCAACGGCGAATATTTTATACAAAAAGTTTGGAAGAGCGGATTGAACAATAATTTCAATCCAATCAATCCGTTGGATCAATCGGTTGGTTATCGCAAGATTGCGGAAATTATTAACGAACAAGGCGCGAAATATCAATACGGAAATGGTTGTCTTTCGGACGGTGTTCTTGGATTTTGGATTGCCCGTTGCTGTGGTCTCGAAACGGATTGGGTGCCGCGTGAAACGATTGAAAAACATTTGTTGTCCGTGTACAAATATAATTTACGGCAAGACCTTTCGGAACATGCGAATCCGCAACGTCCAACCTATGCGATGGGCAATGACGGCGGTTTGTTACTTTGTTCTTGGTCTCACGGTAATAAACCGATGTTGCCGTTTGTGTACAGTGATGAAGTTTGGACGGGCATTGAGTATCAGGTTGCGTCTCATTTGATGATGCTCGGTCATGTTGAGAAGGGGCTTGAAATTGTCCAACTTATTCGTAAACGTTACGACGGTGTCCGCCGGAATCCGTTCAACGAATATGAATGTGGACATTGGTATGCGCGGGCAATGTCAAGTTACGGAATGTTACAGGGCTTGACCGGAGTTCGGTACGATGCCGTAACAAAAACGCTTTATGTTGATTCGAAAGTTGGTGATTTCCGTTCGTTTTTGAGCACGGCAACCGGTTACGGAACCGTCGAATGTAAAAACGGCAACATAAATTTGTCGGTTGTCTCCGGCAATATCTCCGTCGAAAAAATTAACTGCATTTCCAAAGAAACAAATTTAATAAAACCACTAAGAACACAAAAAAGATAAATATATCGTAGCCGGTAATAGGTGTTTCCCATCGGAATCGTAAAATAATAGGTAAAATTTCATAAGCGATTATCAGGTGGGCGACCTTTCGCTGAAAGGTCGCCGTTTGCGTACTCGCCGACAGTGAATTAGATGAACCACGGCAAATGGTGTTGCTTTCCGTGTTGGAGTCAATGCAAACTCAACCGGCGCAACCGCCCAGCGGGCTTTTTGATAAATAGCCCACTCTTTTCGCGTTTAAAACGAACTTGTCAAGGCTTGGACACCTAATACGGTAGAATCAGGAAATTTTTGTTCAAAGTCGGCATAACTATTTTCTTAACAGATACAAAAATCGGGCTATTCGGTTTTTCAGATCAATCCAATTTTCGTGCGAATATTACGGAAGTTCCATAAACTGCGGTATATTTTTGAGAGTCTGTTTTTATTTCGGTAATTTCTTTGACTGTGATGGTGTTTTCGTTTTCCTTGATTGCGAATGAATAGGCGGTGAATTTATTTGTTTTCGGCACAAAAAGAATCAATACCGTTTCATCAATCCCCTTATCATGCACAACAGAATACGCTATTTCAGAAGACAACTGTTGACCGTCGGCGTTATATTTCATGGTACCTTTTCCATCGATTTTAAACTGATATGTTGTTTGTTGCGGAGTTGATGTTTCATGCCATGTCCCGCCAATAAGCGTAGTATTTAACGCAAAAGGTTTACGTTCACTATTTACCGGAGAATTTGGGAAACGGGTAAATGGAACGGTATTGCCGGTTTCAATTGATCCGTCTTCATTTACATCGGCAATTTCGATTACATTTATAGTGTCGTTATCAACAACCTCAAACGTATAACCTCCAATACCGCCGTCCACCGATAAAAATGTAACCATTATATTGCCCTCAACCAAGTAACCGCCTTTATAAGTATCACTACTTAAGTCAGGAAATGTACAAGTGTATGTTCCATTTGTTTCAAATTCAGAAACCATTTTTGCGCTGTTCATGCTTGGAATATTGGACTCCCACTTTCCGATAAACGGATTCCATGAATCCACAAGATTAAAATTTGAATCCGCAAGCCTAACTTTTTTGTCATGCGACGGGCAACCCACGAAGATAAAGGACACAACCAATATCATTGACGATAATACAACCCTTTTCATAAAAAACCTCACCTCAAATTGAAACACTGTTAAAGGATTTTCAAAACTCAATTTTCACGAATACTTTGTATCCGTATCACATTT
>JAISBG010000168.1 GCA_031266315.1 Planctomycetaceae bacterium
CCTAATCCGGTAGAATCAGGAAAATTCCACTGAATTACGACATCAATAGCAATTCGCCAAAATTCCGAAACAATCAAGATGTTCCGTAATCACCGCAAATGGAAACATTAAATCCAAGTGCTTCTGCCATTGCCGCTTTTACCGCAATTCGTTGGTCGGCAAGAGAAGCGTTGTCGGCGTAAGCGATTTGAATATGGTTTGCCCGGTGACGCGCCATAAATTGGTCTCGCGAAATTCCGTTGAGTACCCCAAAAACTGCGGGCCATTCATAAGTACATAACTTCCGGCGGCGTTCTGTTTCTTTGTTCGGCAAATCAACAATATGTCCCCGACCAAGATCAATACCAAGTTGACCGTTTTCAACAAATGTTCGCGACCAAACAATTTCACCGGGTTTACCGATTCCGGCTAAGGTTCCTCCGCCGAAGGGAAAGAATGTCGGTGTTTGGCGAAAACTTTCCGAACCTTTCCAACCTCCTTTGAAGTGTGCAGGCGGAGCCGCTCCGCTAATCTGGAAAACCCAGACATAATCTTTTACCGTACCGGAAAGATCCCAATCGCCCCAACGAACATCATGGAGAGTTGTTTCAAGCGGTTGGCTCAACGCCCTGCCAACATAATGATCCAAAAATCCATCTAACGCCGCACCTTCATCGACTTCGTTAAAATGTAACACCGGTTCGCCGTCAAAAAGAACACGTTGACCGTCAGCACTCCGAACCGGAGGACGATCCGTGTTGTTCATAATTCCTTCAACAAGATCACTCGCCGGAAGTAAATCCTTGAGACCAAGTTGATATTGAATACCAAACATCGAACAGCCAAACCGATCCGCCATCCGAACAGCCGCAATGTACATTTTACACTGCATGAGAACCTGTTGCGGGGTCAATTCTTTTTTGTCATCTTGACCGAAGTGGAATGTCATGCCGCTTTTAACAAGCCAATCGTACACTTCGCGGGCTTCCGTATCGGAAATCCGCATCGTGTCGAAATAAAAAGCCGACTGACTAAGACGTTCCTTGAACACCCCAAGAGGAAAAAGTAATTCATCAGGAATAATCGCATTGTACATTCCCATACATCCTTCATCACAAATTCCCATCACGGCTTTTTCGGAACGTAATTGATCGGCAAGTTTCTGACCAAGTTTCCGGTCGGATTTCGAAATTTTAATTGCGGAAAATGGTTTAACGTGAGAGGTTTCATGTTTCGTTTTGCCGGTTTTCAACCATTCGTTCAAGTGTTTAATAAACCATTCGTCCGTAAAATCAACACTCCAAAGTGTTGAAAATTCTTTTCCTGATTTTGTCAGACTGCCGTTGAGATTCAACATTCCAACCAAACCGGGCCACGTTCCCGACCAATTGGCAACCGTTAAAATCGGTCCTTCGTAATTGTACAATCCCGAAAAAACATGATTCGAATACTGCCACACCGATTCCGCAACAATAATCGGACGTTTGGAATCCAGTTTCGAAAAAACATCAAGTCCCATTTTTTGTGACGAAATGAAACCGTGTTTTTCAACAGGGTCATACTCGTGTCCCCGTTTGACCTGATAACCAAGTTTTTGTACCGCTTTTGTGAGTGCGGTTTCCATTTTTTCCTGTTCCGCCCAGCAATCCTGATTGGCTGAAAGCCGCGAATCACCGCTGGCAACAAGATAAACCGTTTTGTCTTTTGAATTGGTCATAATGACTTCCTTTCTAAAAAATAATTAACTCTTCCACAAACATAAAACTTATTGTTTTGAAAAACCGTTCGTAACGGATTTTTCCCGTTCAAAAAATGAAATGACCGCAGCGAGTAAAACCATAATAAGTGTTCCGAAAACCGGAATCATATACGGATGATACGCACTGGCTCCGCCTAATTGTTCCGAAAACCATTCCAACGACAACGCCATATCATTGGCTCCCTGCTTTTTCAACCAACGGATCATGTCGGGAATGGTAAACCAGAAAATAGCAACCGTTCCAATAAAAACCGCCAGAATTGCCGAAAAATTCCTTGCCCTTTTGATCATCATTCCAATCAGGAAAAGACCAAGCATTCCGCCGCCGAAAATGCCGACAAGTGTCCACCAAATATCAAGCGCACTATCGGTTAATCGTATCAAAATCAGTGCGGCAATCGTTCCCAAACATCCCCAAATAATTGTTCCGGCATAGAGAACACGCATGGATTCTTTGTCCGAAGCATTCGGTCGGAAAAAACGAAGATAATAATCCCGCAAGATCAATGTTGCGGAGGAGTTCAGACTGCCGGAAATCGTACTCATTCCCGCCGCAAAAATCGCCGCAACTAAAAGACCAACCAAACCCGATGGAAGATATTGACCAATAAAATGAGGAAAAACACGGTCGCCAATATCTTTATCCTGAAGTGTTGCCGCAAGTGTTTCGATTTTGGTTTGATATTCCGTAGCAAAAACGCGCCGACCGGTTTGCGAATCCGTCCGATATTCAGGAACAACACCGGATTGAATCAATTTCTGATGCGCAACAATTTGTCGAACTTCGTTAAGGTCACGCAGATGATTCGGTCCCGTATGATAAAGAACAAATAACAACGTGCCAATCAGAAAAAACAAGGCGGAAACCGGAATATAAAGCAACCCGCCAAGCCAAAGACTTTTCCGTGCTTCCGCTTCGTTTTTCGATGTTTGATAACGTTGAACGTAACTTTGATCAATACCGAAATTTTTCAAATTGTCACAAAAACCGTAAAGAAAAACAACAAAAATTGTTGCTGTACCGAAATCGAACGCAATAGTTCCCTGCGGCGCGGCAACACCCAATTCTCCGAGCGAAAATTTACCGTGTTCAAATGCATACGGTAGAGCGGCAACGATTCCGCCGTCAATGTTACAGGAAAGAACAATAAGTGAAACAACCGCTCCGGCAAGAAGTACAACCGTTTGAATAGCATCTGTCCAGAGAACTGCAAGAATTCCGCCGATAAAGGTATAAATCGTTGTCGTGATTCCCGTAACTACAATAACCGTTGCCAAATCCCAGCCGAACAAAACCGACATGGGTAAACCCAACAAATACGTTACAACACCGATTCGCGCAATTTGTGTGAACAGATAAAAAATACTGGCATAAAGGCGTGCCCACGAACCGAACCGAAATTCGAGATTGGCATACGCGGAAACATCGCCGGTTTTCCGATAGTACGGCAGAAACCATGTAACAGCAATCCACACGGCAAATGGAATAGCAAGACTGAAAACAAAAGGATTCCAATTTCCAACAAACGACTTGCCGGGATACGCCAGATAACTGATACTGCTCAAATAGGTTGCAAAAATAGAAAGTCCGACCAACCAACCCGGCATAGAACGTTTTGCGGCGGTAAACCCTTCCGGCGAACGACTTTGACGCCAAAAATAAAGACCAACACACAACGTCAACGCAAAATAAACAATCAAAACAACCCAATCAAGGAATGTAAAATGTCCCATTCTTTTATGCCTCCGACATGTTTCCGCGAATCGCCGCCAAAGATCCAGAAATAATAACTGCATTTAATTCTATGCCCAAGAGAACAAAAAACAAGTGTAATTATGCGACAAACATCTATCTTTTTGCGACAGACTTATATTTCCCAATTCCCAATTTCCTATTTAATTTTCAATGATTTCGTATTTTATCTTTGCCGATAGAAATTTTCTAACGTTCCAAGACTGATTGGTAAAATAAGCAATTTCTATAAATAAAATCTACAAACGATTGTTCCGGCAAACTTGCGGCTTAACTAAAATCTTAGAAAAAACGGTTCTGAAAGTCGATGCGTCAACCGTTAAAATCCCAATCACTGTTGTAATTTTATCCATTTCAACACACCGGGTCTAGGAATGATAATAAAAAATCTTATTTAATGGCAAACAGGGCATTGCCTAATATTCGAATTGATGTAAACTACTGAATCAATAATCATCACAACGGGGCGTGGCGCAGCCTGGCTAGCGCGCCTGCTTTGGGAGCAGGAAGTCGCAGGTTCAAATCCTGTCGCCCCGAATAAAACTAAATCCTTGTAAACAAAACGGTTACAAGGATTTTTTTCTGACGTTCTTAGGCTAGTTGGTAAATAGGCTAGTTGGTAAAACAGACAACTTTTCATAGAGAAAACAGATAAGTGAACTCGAAGGTGGGTGATGTTTCGCTGAAACATCACATCGGCGTTAGCCGACTGTAAACTAGATTAACGACGGCAAACCGGAAACAGGGGCAAAGTCAGCTATTGCCGACGTGACCGTTCAGCGAACGGTCAACCACCTTTTGTGTTTTATCCATACAATTTGAATGAATGATACCTAAAATGAAAGTATTGTTTCCAAAATCAGTCTATTAGTTTCCAAAATAATAGGTTGTTTTTTTATGATGACGGTTTATTATATTTAACATTACTGAATTTTGTGTTTTGTTGACATGGATAGCAAATTTTGTATGTTTAATATTTTTAGAATAGGAAAATAACGATGATTTACTATTTTGAGAAAAGAATTTGGATGAATTTTCCGATTTTTTTATTGTTTCTTTTATTTGGCGCGGAACGGTTATTGAGTGAGGAACATTCAACGATGCCGGTTTTGATACGAACCAATGTTGCCCATCGCGGGGCATCTTTTTTAGCACCGGAAAATACGTTAATGGCGTATCGGATTGCTATTTCCGCAGGGGCTGACGGTGCGGAATGTGATGTTTACAGCAGTTCAGATGGAGTGCTTTTTTTGTCACACGACAAAATCGCCAAACGGACACTTGGCGGCGGTGATCAAAATCTGACTCAAATGACTTACGCTGAAATTCAGAAATTTGATGCCGGAGCGTGGAAGGGAAAACAATTTCGCGGCGAAGCGGTTCCAAAGTTGGACGATTATCTCGAACTCCTAAAAGGCACGAATTGCCATCCGGTTGTTGAAATCAAAATGGAAGGAATTGAGCAACCCGTTTTGGAAGAAATCCGAAAACAAGACTTAGTTAAAGCAACAACAATTATTGCGTTTTCGGAAAAGGTTGTCAAAGAGATTCGGCGTTTGGAGCCGGATATTTGTGTTGCGTGGTTGTACAGCGAAAGCCTGCAAGACAAGGGAACCGCCGAAGAAAACGCGACACGTTTAACGGAATTATTCATTAAGAAATGTAAGGAGTTGGACACAACAATTCTTGACGTGAATCATGAACTTCTTTCCGCTGATCTTGTCAAAAACCTGCAAAATGTGGGAATTCATGTTTGGTGCTGGACGGTCAATAATGTTAATCGAATGGATATTCTTCTTGATTGGGGAGTTGAAAGTATCACAACCGACCGACCGGAATTATTAAACGAAATCCTGAAAACAAGAAAAAAAAATTAAAACTTAGCGCAATCTTAACACAATCTTAATATGTTCTTAACATATCCAATTATAATTACACGCGAACACAACAAAAAGTTATTGAGATAATTTGTTGTTTTTCAAAAAAGTTTATCGGTTATTTCCAATTTTTCAATTCCTTACACAGGAGAAATTAAAACGTCAATTCTCATTCGGTTTTACTTTGTTAGAATCAGCCCTGTCAAAAGTTCCCCACTATTTCAAG
>JAISBG010000221.1 GCA_031266315.1 Planctomycetaceae bacterium
TGCTATCCGCATTTTGTAATTTCCTCCAATATTCCCGCCTTGCCCGTCACCGATAATACCTTCACTGAACATCACCGAGTTACTGGTTCCGTCTGTAACACGTTCAAAACCTCCTAAAAACCGACCTGCCTGAAGCCAACTTCGGGACATGGGAAATTGTGTTTCAGGATTAACATCATGCATTCTTCCAGAGGTTCCTACTGCGGTTTGGAGTGCGTCATATCCTGCCAAATCACCGCGCGAACCGCGATAACTGGTATGCGAACACATGGTACTATCCCATAAATTGATATTGGAATCGGAAGGACACAGTAAAGTGCCAATCCTTACCCGTGCTTCTGCTTTGTTGTACAAATCTCCGGCACTGAATACCAGATTGGAATAAAGTGTGGACTGTTCTGCGAAGGGAAGAAGCAGTGCCAAGGCACTAGCTCGACCGATGTTTTTTGAAACATAAATCGGGTCAAAAGACGATGCCGGGAAACGATTATTGGCATCGTGAAAATTGTGTACCGCCAAAGAAAGTTGTTTGATTTGGTTGGAACACTGCATCCGTCTGGCGGCTTCCCTTGCGGCTTGAACTGCTGGTAACAGTAATGCGATCAATACGCCAATAATCGCAATTACTACGAGAAGTTCAACTAGTGTAAATCCGCGAAAAACTCGAATCTTCATGATTTTTCTCCTTAAAATAAAGGAATTTTTAGAAACGAAACCTACAGATTACGTACATATAATCTGCTTTTATGTAAAATGGGAAAATACCAAGCCGAGAAACGGCAACAGAATATCGCTCTTACGATTGGGAGCGACACGCTACTTTGGACAGGTTCATTCCCACCGACCAAAGTGGTGCATTATATGTTTTAAAATATAATGCTGAACATATACCTGCGGATTAATACGCGACACTCCCTTGACGGGAGACACGCAACTTACTAATCCACAGTAATTTTCTACACGGAAAATCCGCTGGTCTGTAGAAAATTACAGTTTGCCGAAGCAACCAAAGTATGTTGACGTACTCGATTTTTTTAACACCCGAACAAAAATTCGGGCGATTTATCTTTCAAAACGGAAAATTGTCTCCAAATGTTGAAATTAATAAAGAAGACGAAAAATTATGTTGGTTATTTTACAGAAAAACCAAAACGCGTCAATATGAATACCCTCCCCGAAGAAAGTTTTTTCTCAAAAAAATAGAAAATATGTGACTATTCAGTGGAATAGCCCGATAGGGCTTCATTTTCATAACCGCAGGTCTTCGACCTGCGGTAGTACCGTGATAAAAAACCCGCCGCCTGAAAGGCGGGATTTTGTGCGGCAACGGGTTAAAATCCTGCCTTTCAGGCAGTGGTCTTTTGGGTTCACAGCCGCAGGTCGCTGACCTGCGGTTATGAAAATACTGCCTTTCAGGCAGAGAAAAAAATACTACTACTGAATAGTTACAAAAATATTTCTGATTCTACCGGATTAAGGGTAGGCAATCACAAGGTGGGCGACCTTTTTCTAAAAGGTCGCGTCGGCGTACTCGCCGACAGTGAATCAAATTAACGATGATAATTGGTATTCCTACGTTTTAGTAGATAATTTCCGTCCATAAACAGGGTACAAGTCGGCTAACGCCGACGCGATGTTTTGGCAAAACATCGCCTACCTTGTGAAAATTCCGTGAGATATTTTACTAATACTAAAATTCTTTTGTTTCACCGGGAATGGCGGTATGATATTTTCCGTTTTCGTCCGGTTTGACGGGCGATTCACTTTCGAGCGTCCAGTTTTCAAGACCGGGAGCGAGTTCGTAAGTCGAATTCCAGCAAGTATCATACGACAGTTCCATACCGGAATCAACCGCCATTCGACCCATGATGGAAGTGAATGTCGCTTTCACACCGCGTTCAATTTCATTCCACGGATTGTCTTCGCGAATCGCTTTGAATAACCGGTGATGTTCCTCTTGGTACGAATCACAGCCGGCCGCTTTCGGTTTCCAGACAACATTTTCGGGAATTTCTTTCAATCCTTTATAAATGACCGGATTGCCGACTCCTTCGCCAAGAACAGCACAACCTTTTGTTCCGTGAATCACCGCGCGGAACGAATGCCATGATTTTGTGATTTGACGTAGTTGAACCATCATTTTCACACCGTCACCGAAACGGTATTCATAAGCACAATGATCGTACATCTGATCATTTGCTTTGCGTACCTGACGACCGCCTTGCCCTTGAACGGAAACCGGAACTTGTTCTCCACGCGCCCAGCAACAGATATCAATGTTGTGAATCATCCAATCCACCATGTAACTGCCGTTGCCCCAAGTCCAGTTTTGGAAACCAAGCAACTGATTTTGAAGCGGTGTCAGATTGGGGTTGTGAATGAACGGAAATTCCGTCTGTAACCGATAAACCCAACATGCAATCACTTCACCAATTTCGCCGTCCTGAATTGCTTTAATTGTTTCCTCCGTGCGCCAATAATGCCGGTTGTTCAAACCAACCGCAACTTTGAGATTTTTCTGCTTCGCAATTTCATTCGCGGCAAGAATCTTTTTACAACCCGGCGTGTCAACCGCTAACGGTTTTTCCGCAAAAACATGAACACCTTTTTCCACCGCGTAAGCAAAATAATGCGGACGGAATGCCGGCGGTGTTGCGAGAATAACCACATCGCCGGGCGAAAGAACATCAATAACCTTTTTGTAATTATCAAGATCGCCGAAAACATGATCGCCGACATCCAGTTTAGGGGCGGCAAACTCATCTTTTTGGAGAAATTCAAGAACATTTTTAGCACGGTCGGCAAAAGCGTCGCCAATCGCAACCAATTTCGTGGGACCTTGTGTGTGAAGAGCTTGACTGACTGCGCCGCGACCACGACCGCCGCAACCAACAAGACCAATCCGAATGGTGTTATCCTCCGCAGCATGAACTTTAGGAATCATGGTTCCGGACAAAACGGAACCGGCGGCAAGTAAACCGGAAGTCTTCAAAAAATCACGCCGTGAAGACAACTCGGACATCGAATGAACTGATGTTAATGACATAATCGGAATCCTTTACCTATTGAAGTATCAAATAATCGGGCAACATCGCCAATGATGTTACACAACAGAGCAATATTATTCCTTATTTCTTATTCATTTTCAAGAGTACCAAAGAGATCAATGAAGAATTGGCTAAAATGTTCTCCGCTCAATAAAAAAAACGTCTGATTCTACCGGATTAGATGTCCAAGCATTACACACGAAAATTCGCGGAAAGAGGTGGGTGATCCGTCCGCTGGACGGTCACGCCGGTTGAGTCATAATTTTGCCGTCGTTAATCTGGTTCACTGTCGGCGAAAATGGGTGGGCGATCCCTTCGCTGAAGGGTCGCGCCGGTTGACTTCTTATTGACTCCAAAACGGAAGGCAACATAGTTTCCGTTGTTAATCTGATTCACTGTCGGCTAACGCCGACGCGACCTTTTAGCAAAAGGTCGCCCACCTATATTTGTCTATCTGATGGTTGCCCACCTTATGGTTGCCGGCTTTTATATGTTTTTAACGAAAATTCCTTTGACCTTTCCATTGTTTGGAATTGTTTCGGTTATCATTTTTTTTCGGGGCGGCTTTGAGCAGGCGGATGGAATCGTTGCCGAGAAGTTCGATGATTCGCTGTTGTACGTCTGAACGCATCTCAATCCGTAATTTCGGATTACGGAATTGCGCTAAAGAACCGTTTCGAAGTTGTACGGAAAGTTCAAGCGCGCCATGACCCGGATAACCGCGTAAAATTTCGTATAATTTTTTGATGCTCTCAACAGTATGACGGTTTTCGTCCAACGTAATTCCCAGTCCCCGCGATAACTGTTCCATCGCTTCTTCAACCGTGTAGAGAGCATTGATAATAAAATTGCCGTCGTTTTCACCTTGTCCGCGTGTCCGGTCAATGCGCCCTGCCGCAAAAATAATCGATTCGCTCTTGACCAATGGTGCATACTTTGCGTATTGGTCGGGCCAAACGATTGAACGTATTGGTCCTTCAATGTCTTCCAGTGTAAACATGGCGAATTGATTATTGTTCAGTTTTGTCGTGGAAATTTTAACATCATTAATTGTTCCCGCTAAAATAACTTCCGTCCGGTCAGGCAATCCCGCCGCTTCGTAACAACGATGAGAACGAATTTGTTGGAAAATCGGTTCATATTCTTTAAGCGGATGCGATGAAAGGTAAAAACCAAGAGATTCTTTTTCGTAAATTGCTTTTTCCTTATCCGACCATTCTTCAATATCAGGCAAACCAATCAGAGCGGCAGGTTTGGAAGCAGCAGCAACAGGTTCCGCCTCATCGTAACGGGCAAAAAGACTTTGCTGACCTTTTGCCATATCTTCCGCTTCGCTATGCGCCGATTTGAACGCCTGTTCTACTGTACGGAAAAGTTGAGAACGATGAAAACCCAACGAATCAAAGGCTCCCGCTTTAATTAGTGTTTCAACCGTTCCGCGTGAACACGCCCGATTATCAACACGCGAACAAAAATCAAACAAGTCTTTGAACCGTCCGCTTTTTTCTCTGGCAAAAACGATTTTGTCCGCCGCCCAATCACCGCAACTTTTAACCGCTGTCAGTGCAAACATGATTTTGCCGTCTGCTACGGAATAGAGTTGTTTCGAAAAATTCACGTCCGCCGGAACCACCGTAATTCCCATTCGTTGGCAATCTTCAATATGTTCGACCGTCGAATCTTTTCCGGTGAAATTCCGTTTTGAAATATCGCCGCAAAGCAACGCCGCCATAAATTCCACCGGATAATGGGCTTTCAGATAAGCCGTCATATAAGCAATCAACGCATAAGCGGTTGAATGAGATTTATTGAAACCATAACCGGCAAATTTGATAATCAGTTCGAAAATCTCTTCGGCTTTTTCTCTCGTCAATCCGTTTTCGTGCGCTCCGTCAATAAATTGCGCACGATATTTACCGATTTGTTCTTCTTTTTTCTTGCTGATGGCTTTGATGCAGGTGTAGGAATTGCCGAGCGGAATTTTTCCGAGCCGGTTCAGAATCCGCATAATTTGTTCCTGATAAACCATCACCCCGTTTGTTTCCGCAAGAACTTCTTTCATCACATCGTGTTCGTAAGCGGCTTGCGCCCGACCGTGTTTGACCGCAACATATTGATCAACCATACCGCCTTCCAACGGACCGGGACGGTACAACGCTAAGGTCGCAATAATATCACGGAAATTATCCGGCTTCATTCGCTGCAATAATTCACGGATACCGCCGCCTTCGAGTTGGAAAATTCCCTTTGTTTCGCCGCGGCAAAGCAATTCATACGTTTTTTTATCGTCCAATGGGAATTTGTACGGATCAATTGTTTTTCCTGTTGTTTCCTTAACAATATCAATTGCCTGCGCCAAAATGGTCAGGTTGCGAAGTCCCAGAAAGTCCATTTTGAGCAATCCGGCTTTTTCGACATCGCCCATTTGCCATTGCGTTACAACATCAGGTCCGTCTTTCACCCGTTGCAGCGGAACATATTCGATAAGCGGTTTGTCGGCAATAACAACCGCGCAAGCGTGAACTCCGGCTTGGCGGGCAAGCCCTTCG
>JAISBG010000735.1 GCA_031266315.1 Planctomycetaceae bacterium
CAATGCACGGAGTTATCCACGTTAAAGTCCTACGGACTAAAAATCATGAATAAACACTTCACCTTGACTTTCATTCATCCTAAACGGCTACTGTTTACCTACGGTGCGTAACTGGAGTCAATAATGAACAGTTGGGGACGCAAGCGGATTCAATACGCTTCGGTAAATTGTACGCTTGCGAACTATTCACTATTAACTATTCGTTATTCACCAAATTTACGGCGTAACGGATTCACTGCCGGAGATTGAGCCCATTGCTCCCCAAACTCCAAATTCACTGAGACCGCTTGTAACTTGTTTCGGTGTGGTAATTCCTGTTGAAACACAATTAATTGTATCAGGAATAAACCGAACCGAACCATCAAACAATGCAACATTCACTCCTCCCGAATGTTGGCTAGTTGCAGAATAAGTTCCCCAAGTATCTCGGTTTCCATACGAACAGTTGGCAGTATTCGGCGGTAATACTGTACAAAATCCCGTGAAATTGGGAGGGCAATAAAAAGCGTCAAAACCGCGTCTGGCATCATAAGTATTTGCCGTAGCGGTGGTTCCATAAGTGTACGTTGATTTGTAGAATTTTTTGTTGCTTGAATCGAGATGATCAAGACATTGACGCGGGTCAGTTTCTAATGTCGCACCAACTCCATTCATTGCCGAGAGAGCAGCTTCCCGATTATCGTTGTTATTAGCTGTTTTCGTTTCACTGGCGGCAATCGTGTTGCTCGTTCCGTCGGTGATGGCAGCCAGATTTTTCCAACCGCTTCTCACAAACGCAGATCGACCGCCAACAGCATTACTATTCGTCATACTTTGGTTGTTGTTAATCGCGTCTCCCAAAGAATGGACAATATTTGTACGAGTTAACGTGCTGGAATCTACTTTAGAATTGGTATCTGAGGGACAACTAATCATTGGAATCGTTCCCCGTATCGGCGGTTGGCTGGTGTACGGATTCCAAACACCGGCACTTGGATTGACAAAAGTAACAATCGCATCGTAACGTGCTTGCTGTTCCAAAAATGGAAGTAAAAACGTTACCGGAGTCCACGTATCAATTGATTGAAGTGTACCCGCAGAATCTTTGTTGACAACACGCCCGCCCAATGACGGAAGGGCTTGAAAGGTGTCGTGGTAATTGTGTAACGCAATAACGTACTGCTTGAAGTTATTGGTACATTGGGAACGTCTTGCGGCTTCTCTTGCCGCTTGCACGGCAGGTAACAACATTGCAATTAACACACCGATAATTGCAATGACTACAAGAAGTTCAACGAGGGTAAAACCAATACGTTTTTTCATAGTATTTCTCCTTATGAAAAAAAAGGTAAAATGAACAGATTACGTACATATAATCTGTTGTGTCATTAAATTGAGAACAAACGTAACGCCGAGAAACGGCAACAGAATATCGCTCTTAGATGGAGCGACACGGTTGTTAAAGACAGGTTCATTCCCACCGGCAAAAGTGGTGCATTACATATAAAATGTAACGCTGAATTATACCCTTGAAATTGCACGTGACGCTCCCTTAACGGGAGCCACGTAACTTTGCATTTTCACAATAATTTTCTACCCGGAGAACCGGTTGCCTGTAGAAAATTACAGTTCGCCGAAGCGATTTTAACAACTGTTGACGTACTCGATTTTTTTAACACCCGAACAAAAATTCGGGCGATTTATCGTTCAAAACGGAAAAATAATCTCCAAAAATTGAAAATGAAAAAGTCGAAAAATAACAATAACACATACTATAAACTAAAATCCAAAAGAAGTCAACAGGAAAGGTAAAAGAAATTTTGAAAGAATTTTTAATTCTTTTCGTTTATGCCCAAAAAACTAAAAAAATCGTAATCATTCAGCAGAATTTTCGTTAAAGTAGGCAATCATCAGGTGGGCAACCTTTCGCTATTTGCTAAAAGGTCGCGTCGGCGTACTCGCCGACAGTGAATCAGATTAACGACGGCAAATGGTGTTGCTTTCCGTGTTGGAGTCAATGCAAACTCAATCGACGCAACCGCCCAGCGGGCTTTTTGATAAATAGCACACCTCTTTTCGCCTTTAAAACGAACTTTTCAATGCTTGGACACCTAATCCGGTAGAATCAGAAAAGTTTATATTGAATTTAACAATAAACTTTATTTATACCTTTAAACTGTCCACCTTATATTGACTGTTTTTAGTCTAACTTTTGTCGTCCGCCGCTTTTTGGGAAGTGCAGATTTTGTCAAAAAGTGTAAATTTATTATTAAAAACAGTCGATAGGAAACGGTGCTGGATTTAATAGAACTATTCAGAATTTTTACAGTGTTTTACAGGGATTAAATTTAAGGAATTGAATTTACAAAGATTGAAAATGGGAACGGCGGTGATTTTAATTTCGGCTCATCAATATGGTATTAAATCGGAAGTTGTTACCGGACAAGGGTATCAATACTTTCTTTTTTCTTTTCTTTTCGGTGTATCTAATCATATAAGTATTGGAGATGGTCTGTCATGGACAAAACAAAAAACTCAAAACCATACTGGACAGTTGGTCAATCAAATCAAATTTTCTGGATAAAAATCAGTTTGTTATTGATTTTGTCAATTTTTGGGACAATATCAGTTCAAGCACAACCTTTGTCGTCATTGTTGACGGCACCACTGTTGCCGCCGGTTCCGCGTCAAACACCGCGTGCTCCGGAACAAAAAGATATCGAAAAAATCTGGAACGAACTAGAAACCGCAACCTTTGCAATACCGGTATTTGAAGAACTGGGAACACTTCGCGAAGGTTACTCGTTTGAAGAGCTCTGGGAACTTGCCCAAACGTCCAACCCATCGCTTCGGCAAAAAGCCAACTTTATTACTATCGCCTCCGGTAAACATCTTCAGGCGGGATTGTATCCGAATCCGACAATTGGTTATTTCGGTGATAATCTGGGAGTTCATGGAAAAATCGGAAAACAAGGTTTCGCTATTTCACATGACATTGTTACGGCAAAGAAGAAAAAACTTGATCGTGCTGTTACATCGTATGATGTTAAAGCTGCACGCGAGGAATATGCAATGGAATGTATCAAATTACGGAACGATCTTCAAATTGCCCACCACGAAATGCTCCACGCAATTCTAATATGCAAGGTTGGTGAATTTGCACAAGAACTCAGTCGAGACCTTCTTGACGTTGCTTTATCGCTACAAAAAAAAGGAAGATCCAAATCGGTTGATGTGTTACAATTCCGCACAATGCTTAATACGACGAATTTAATTTGTAAACAGTTGGAAAACAATCGGTTAGCCGTGTGGCAAAATTTAATATCAATCGTAGGAGTTCCTGATTTACCGTATCAACCGGTACGCGGTTCATTGGTTAATCATTCTCCGTTACGCGATTGGCAGACAACATGGATACAATTTCAACAAGCGAGTCCTCAATTGTCTTTAGCCCGATTGAGAGTTGCTCAGACGAAAACATATCTAGCTCGTCAGGAAGCGGAACGAATTTCCGATATTTCTGCAACATTTTCACTTGCCCGTGATGTTCCAGCGGAGTCAACCGTTCCATTTGTCGGCATTTCGATTCCGTTGAAAATTTACGACAAAAATCAAGGAAATATTCTCATGGCTCGCGCGGAAATTGCGGCTGCCCAACGGGAAATTGAACGAATTACCTTGTCGCTCCATAGACGGTTATCCGCTGTTTTTTACGATTACACTAACGCCTGTGAATTGATTCAAGTTTATGAAACATCAATTATCCCTGATTCGTTTGACGCCTTACGACAAATCGGGGAAAATTATTGGAAAGAAGAAGACGAAATGGCTTATCTGGAACTATACACTCAACGTCAAGCAGTTGTCAACGCCTTAACTCGTTACATTGAAGCGTTAAAAACAAAAGCCGTTACAACAACTCTCATGGACGGAATGCTTCTCGAAGGAAACCTGAACTAATGAATCGTTAATAGCGATTAGTGAACAAGTGAACAGTGTCGCAAACGGATTATTAACCTTGAGGTAAAAATTCCGCTT
>JAISBG010000273.1 GCA_031266315.1 Planctomycetaceae bacterium
TTACAAACTTGCAATCCTACTGATGTTGGTTTAGGATTGCTTGCTGTTGTTATGAAAAAGAATATAATAAGTTGAAATTGATCTTAGTTTTGTCAAATTCCAACCGTTCTTTAAACTGATGTCTGTGTCTTCATTTCCCCGGCGTGTTGCAATTCTTGGTTCCAGCGGAAGTATTGGGCGTAATGCTCTTGAAGTGATTGCCGAATCGGAGGGACGGCTTGAAGCGGTTTTGCTTTCGGTACACCGGCGAACTGATATTCTGGCGGCACAAATTCGTCAACTTGCAGTTCGGAGTGTTGCCGAACAAATTCATACCGCCGGGAAAAATGATACGCACGGCAAAATATTGGGTAAAACATTTGGCAAAACGTTTGGTAAAACATTGGGTAAAACAGCTCTTCCGCGATGGGTTGTTGTTACGGACGAAACCGCTGACCGGACACCGTTGGAGGATTTGCCGTTTGGGGTTGAAGTTTTTTTCGGTCACGAGGCTCTTTGCAAACTGGTTCGGCAACCCGAAATAGATATTGTTTTGTCTGCTATTGTGGGAAGTGCCGGTTTGACCAGCACTTGGTCGGCACTCGAAACCGGTAAAACGGTTGCGTTGGCAAATAAAGAATCGTTGGTGATGGGCGGCTCGCTCATTACCGATCTCGCACGCGAAACCGGAGGACGACTCATTCCGGTGGACAGCGAACACAGCGCGATTATGCAATCGCTTCAAAGTTGGAAAATGGAAAGCGGGTTGCCCGAATCGAAATATTTTGGAGATTCAAAGAATTTAGAAACTTCCGATTCTCAATCACCCTTGCCCAACCTCCAATCGGTTGTCCGTAAAATAATTTTAACTGCCAGCGGCGGACCGTTTCGGTCATGGAGGTTGGAAGAACTTGCCAAAGTTACAGTTCGCGATGCACTGATACATCCGACGTGGGAAATGGGTAAAAAAATCACCGTTGATTCCGCAACTTTGATGAACAAGGCACTTGAAATTATTGAGGCGCGTTGGTTTTTTGGGGTTCCGGTTGGTCAAATTGAGATTGTGATTCATCCGCAATCGATTGTTCATTCGATGGTTGAATTTGTGGACGGTTCGACGATTGCTCAAATGAGTCCGCCGGACATGCGGTTGCCGATTCAGTTGGCGTTGAATTATCCGAACCGGTTCCACGGTCTGTCGTTACGGTTGGATTGGAAAAAGGCGATGTCGCTTGAATTTTACCCGCCGGATCTGGAACGTTTTCCGGCGTTGGCACTTGGTCTGGAAGTTGCCGAAGTCGCGGGAACAGCGGGAGCGGTTGTGAACGCCGCCAATGAAACAGCGGTTACGGCGTTTCTCGAAAACCGGTTGGCGTTTCAGGAAATTGTCAAAGTTTGCCGTTCCGTGTTGGAACACCACCACTACGAACAACGCCCCACACTTTCACGCCTTTTGGAACTGGATCAATGGGCAAGAAAAGAAACAGAACAATATATCAACTGTACTTTCTAAAAAATGGACGACAGGATTTTGCAAGAAAAAGACGCGGAGATTGAACGTATTCGGGCGGAGTTGTTTTTGCTTCGGGAACATTTCAATGAGGAATTGGAGCGGCAAAAACTTGATGCGTTGGCGGAATTTGCCGCCGGAGCGGGTCATGAAATCAATAATCCGTTGGCAATTATTGGCGGACACGCTCAATTATTATTGCGTGAAATTGAGAACACGGAACATCGCCGGCAACTTGCGGTGATTACGGCGCAAGTCAAGCGGGCTTATGAAATGATTGCGGACATCCGGTATTTTGCGAGACCGCCCAAACCGGAAATAGAACAATTCGATCTTGTGAAATGGTTGCAATCTTTGGTGGAAAAGCAAATGCCGTTAATGCGGGAGTTTGGTATTGAGTTGCATTTTGAAACGGATTCTGATTCGGCGGTGATTGAAACCGATCCGGTTCAACTTCATCTTGTTGTATCTGCTTTGTGCAACAATGCGTGTGATATTCTCCAAACGACCGGCAGTAATATATGGTTGCGGTTTCGGCGAATGGAAAAAGGTTGGGAAATTTCGGTCGAGGACGATGGTCCCGGAGTGTCGCAAGAGATTCGCCCATTAATTTTCTGCCCGTATTATTCAGGGCGTCAAGCGGGTCGAGGTCTTGGTTTTGGTTTGCCGAAAGCATGGCGAATTATGCAACAATTAGGCGGCTCCATAAAATATGAACCCTCAAAAACCGGCGGTGCTAAATTTGTTGTACAACTTAATCCTCATACTCATACCGCTTGCGCAAACCATTCTCTTACTCCCAATCAATAGGCACAAAGCATTGAAAAGTTCGTTTTAAACACGAAACACACGAAAATTCACGGAAAATAACGGAAAGAGGTGGGCGATCCGCCCGCTGGGCGGTTGCGCCGGTTGACTCCGCATTGACTCCAAAACGGAAAGCAACACAAATTGCCGTTGTTAATCTGATTCATTGTCGGCGAATACGCTGGCAATGTGGAACGATTATTCAAGAGCGAAGCCTACCGCCCATACCGGCTATGGTATAATGAAAATTCCACTGAAACATTTCATTATTTATGAATGATTATGTTCAATTTTTGTTCAAACGAAATTCGAATACGTTTTTCTTTTTCTTTTCGACAGTAACTTTTAAGTCGGACATATCTGAGGTTGTATAACGTAATGGAATCATTTGAGCAAAAATAGGAACATTTTCTCCTGAAGGTAATTTTTCACTTCCTGAAGGGTTTTCCTCATATCTTGAAATTGTTACGGTATATTTACCGGGAGTTGTTCCTGCGTTTTCTTTTCCGGTTGGTCGGATTGTGAGTTTGAAAACACCGTTTTCGTTTGTCATTCCTGAAGCAAAATTTCCTTCAGGAGAAGACTGCTCCGGTATAAATGAAACAACCGCCTTACTAAGAGGAACATCATCAAGGAAAACCGTCCCCTCAACATAAAACGTATTCTTCATTTGACAACCGGAAAGATAAAGTAAAATAAAAATACCTAATATTATACGATTAAATTGGTAATTCATATTTTTTGAAATAAATAAACTGGATAAACAAAACATGGGTTTATTGTTGTAAAATTAAGGAGATTGATTTTCTCCTCCGCCGGTTGTTCCTAATGCTCCCCAAACACCATAGGGAGACAGTCCGGTTTGAACATTAGTATAATTTACCGTAAAATTGTTATCACAATCAATGGTTTGGGAGATAAAGCGAACTGCTCCATCTCCCATACTAACATTGACTCCCCCCGGATGTTTACTATTGGGAGTCATAACAGCATTACCTGAATAGGGATAAGAGCTACTTCCTTTGGCACAAGAAGGACTGTTTGGAGGAAGAATGGTCTGAAAAATACTATAACAGGCGAGTGCTTCCGCCCAATACCGTCCGGTACTTTCTGTAGCAAACCATTCAGGAGCCGTCGTACCGGTATACCTGTTCCTTGAAATTGCCCTTGTAACACCGTGTTCAAACAATCGTTGGCAGTATTAGCAGTTGGAAATCCAATTCCACCGAAAATAAGATTGGTGCCTCCAGTTGGAAATAAACAAAGTTCAGAAAGAATGACCGTATTTGAAGTTCCATCTGAAAAAATACTCATATCAGTTGGAGCCAATCGACCGTCACGAAATGGACCGCGATACTTTTGCATATTGGTTTCCCCATCGTTCATAATAGAATCTCCATTGGATGCGTGATAACTTAATCTACTATGAGCATTGTCGTCTGTCGCCTGACCAACAGAATCTGAAGGACAGATCAGAGTTGAGATTTTAACTCTCAAAGCCGCAGTACCAGCCCAAGGCGCGGCATTAACAGTAGTATCCAAATATTGCACAACTCCGTCAAAAGCACTTTGTTGTTCAAGAAAAGGAAGAAGTTGCACAACATACCCCCAACGGCGAAGTTGTTGTACGGGAACACCGTCTGTTCCTACCGAACCGGTTTTTTTAGCACCAGCAACGGCTTGAGGAATCATTTGAGCAGAGGGCCAAAGAGTACTTGTGTCATGGTGATTATGACACGCAATAGCCATTTGTTTCAATTTATTACTACATTGCATCCGCCTTGCCGCTTCACGTGCTGCTTGAACAGCCGGCAACAGAAGAGCGATTAACACGCCGATAATCGCAATCACCACGAGAAGTTCGACGAGAGTAAAGCCGAACGGTGAAGAACGAATGAGTTGTAAGAATTTTGCGGAAAAGTATTGTGAAAGCAGAGACATTTCCCTATCATTTCTTAACTCTTCCACATATACTGCCCCCCCCCCCCTCGCTTTCCCATTTTAACATTTGACTTTTCGCAGAAATTTTTTCCAGATTGTTCTGTGGATTTTTCGAAGCGTTTTTAACAAAGTTTTTCATCGTTGTGTTCCTTATTTATAAGGTTTCATTGAAATAATCGCGAAACATTTACCGCAAAACAACACGGTAAAAAACTATGTATCGCCATTGAATGAGATTTAAAGTTTATACCAAATAAAGACGAAAGTCAATTGGAATTTTTTTATTTTTTCAAAAGTTTTCTTAACATTTCAAATAATGCCGAAAAATTGCCCAATTCGAGGAAAAATACTGTTTGGCATGTAATTTGTCTTGCAAAAGATTTTTTTGAATTTTTTGACTAATTGGAATACACAAAACTTTAATCCTATTATTTATGTATTTTAAGCGGTCAAAACATGGGTCAAAAAAATTATTTCGGTGTCCTCTGTGCTCTTTGTGGTAAAAATTAAAAATGTATTTTTAGAGATGCCCAGCGGATATTTTACCAATTACTTTACGATTTCGGTGGGAGGCACCTAATTCGGTAGAATCAGGAATTCTTTATTTTGCCCCCTTGTTCCATTTTTTTTTTTTTGTGTAAATTAACATTTGATTAAAAAACTTTTTGGGGCGGTGAAAGTATTGGGAACTGTTTTTAATGGCTCATATTTTAAGTTGTTTCTACGAAATTGCTTCCAACTGCTCACTCTTTTGGGATTTTTTTTAACGTTTAATCCGATTGAGATCATTTATTTTTTTACACAGGTCAAATGAAGATAAGATACTTTTTTTCACGGAATATCATCTTGATTTTAATTATTCTTGCTTTTGTGATTGTCTTCGGCGTAACGATTGCTGCCAATTCATTCATCTCGTTTTTGTTTCGCACAATGGAATATAATATTGAGCAACGTATGAAAGTGGCGAGTATGCGGGCGGTTGACCTGACCTCCGCTGAAGAACTTGATCAATACCGTACAGTTGAAGATATGCAAAAACCTTCCTACCAAACTTTGCACCTCAAACTACTGGAATTTACCCAATCAACCGGTGTTCTCTACGCTTTTTACAGCCGAAATATTGACGGGAATGTTCACTATATTGTGGACAACGACTTTAACGAAACAACCCGAGTTGGACTGGATACCGAACCCTTTGAATTACAACGAACTCCTTGGATTCGTAAAGCATTGGAAGGGCAAACGGTTGTTTCCGGTTTGGGGAACTATACGCCGGGTTGGGACGGAATCTACAGTGCTTACTCGCCGGTGTTTGACAAAAATGGAAAAGTGGTCGCTGTTGCCGGTGTGGATATACTTGACCATGACATCGTGTTTGCCCAACGTATGGTAAAAATTCTTACCATTATTCAAGTATTAGCCGTGCTAATCGTGTTCGTTTCAATATTTATCTTTCTCTTACGATTTCAGGCAACGCAAGATATTCCCAGTGCTCTCAAAGAAAACTCAATACAACGCAAATTTTTGATATTTTCCATTTTCTTTTTCTTGTTAATCAGTATTGCGGGAATTGTTGTTTTTATGTTCTCCATGCAACGATTAAATGAAAGCAAAATGGAACAGAGTTTGAATTTAGCGATAGAAGGAATGAAACTTCGGATGGCGAATACGGTTGATGCGGAGTTGCGGTTGTCGGTCAAAATGGCGGATGTTCCTTTGATAAAAAAGTTTTTTCTTCGTCCCGACAATCCCGAACTTTGCGAACAAGCCTTCGCCGAATTTGAAGCCTATCGCAGGAATTTCAGGTCGGGTTCCATTTTTTGGGTTAATGATATTGACAAGATATTTTATTATGACGGTAAGGCTTCTTATACGGTCAATCCCGATAATTCCGACAGTTATTGGTACAATATGACACTTTATGAAACAGAGAAATATAATTTCAACATCAACTATAATCCCGATCTCAAAACAACCAATCTTTGGGTGAACGCTCCCGTTTTTGAAAATAGTAAAGCCATCGGAATTGTGGGAACCGGCATTAGTCTTACTGAATTTCTCAATTCTTGGAATACACATCTCGAAAACGGTATTGAAGTCTATTTTTTCAATTCCCTCAACGAAATAACCGTAGCGCAAGATCAATCATTATCTTTTAAGAAAAAGAACATTATTGAACATCTGGGAGAAGCCGGTAAAACAATTGTTGAAACAGCAAGCCGACCCAAAGCGTCAAACATTCAAACCATTACTCTGAATAATTTCAAATATGCGGTTAGTTCCATACCTCTTTTGAACTGGTCTATTGTCGCCGCCGTTCCCGTCAATTCCGGTACTTTGTTTGACCGCACGATGATCACATTTTTTGTAATTTTATTAGGATTGGTTTTGGTCATTTTCATCGTGTTCAATGTTTTTGTTGCGTCATTACAAAATACAGTGAATGCTCAAAACCACCGGTTGTTGGAACTTGTTGCCGAGTCGGAAGTTGCTAACCAAGCCAAAAGCAGTTTTCTTGCTATTATGAGTCACGAAATTCGTACACCCATGAACGCTATTATCGGTATGTCGGAATTGCTCCTCCGTAAAAAGTTACCGGAGAATGCCTGCAAAGAGGCTGAAAGTATTAAACAAGCCGGCTCCAATCTACTTTCCATTATTAACGATATTCTCGATTTTTCAAAAATCGAATCCGGCAAAATGGATATTATCGAAACAGATTATACGTTCAACTCCTTGCTCAATGATTGTGTCAATATTACCAGAAACCGTATCGGCGAAAAACAACTTGATTTTATTGTCGATATTGATCCGACACTTCCTTGTGCTTTTTCCGGTGATATGGTACGAATCCGACAAGTATGTCTAAACCTTCTCTCCAACGCCGTTAAATATACGCAAAAAGGAAAAATTATCTTTCGTGTAAAAGGAGAATATTGTAACGACGGAATGTTACTTTTATTTATCGTGAGCGATACGGGAATCGGTATTAAGCGTGAAGATATGCCGAAACTCTTTGGAAATTTCAGTCAAGTTGATACTCATCGAAACCGTAGTATCGAAGGAACCGGTCTGGGACTCGCCATAACCCGAAGCCTTTGCCGTTTGATGGGCGGAGACGTTACGGTAAAAAGCGAATACGGTAAAGGCAGTGCTTTTACCGCATGTATTCCCCAAAAAATTGTTGATTCACGCCCCTTCGGTTCCATGAAAACTGAAACATATACTCAAGAAAGTCAAAAACAAACCGAAGTTAAATTCATCGCTCCCAATGTCCATCTCTTAGCGGTTGATGATATTGAAACAAATTTAACGGTACTTTCGGGACTTCTTGCTCCTTACCAAATGCAGATTACTCTTTGTACTTCGGGAGAAGATGCGGTTGCGCTCGTTAAAAACAAGTCTTTTGATTTCGTACTGATGGATCACATGATGCCCGGCATGGACGGAGTTGAAACGGTAACGCAAATACGGGCTTTGGAAAACGAATATTACAAAAATCTCCCCATTATTGCCTTAACCGCAAACGCCGTTTCGGGAATGCGGGAAATGTTTCTGAAACAAGGGTTCAATGATTTTCTCTCAAAACCTATTGAAATTGTCAAACTCGATGAACTCATCACCAAATGGACTCCCAACAAAAAGAAACTTGCCGTCGAAAAATGGAACAGAGAACAAAAAACAACCGATAAGAAAATTGAAACGCTGCCGGAACTTTCCGGAGTAGATGTTACGAAAGGGCTTGCAATGACCGGCGGTACGATTGAAAGTTACAAAAAAGTGTTGTCCATGTTTCGCAAAGATGCTGATGAACGGATTGATTTGCTGAAAAGTTTTCTTATCAGTAACAACTTAACCGACCATGCCGACAGTGATCAATTTTCCGACAATGATTTAGCCGTGTTGACCACCCAAACTCACGCTCTCAAAAGTGCCGCCGCCTATCTTGGCGCAACAGAAATTTCAACAGAAGCCGCAAAACTCGAAAATGCCGGTC
>JAISBG010000287.1 GCA_031266315.1 Planctomycetaceae bacterium
CTCTTGTTCGTTCTTCACCATTCGGCTTTACATTGGTCGAACTTCTTGTAGTAATTGCGATTATCGGTGTGTTAATCGCATTACTGTTACCCGCTGTGCAAGCAGCACGTGAAGCGGCAAGGCGGATGCAATGTTCGAATCACCTCAAACAACAAGGTATCGGTGTTCACAACTTTCACGATACGCGGTTAGGGTTGCCGCCCTCAACAATGTGGATGTGGAGAACAAATTTTTGGGCGTATCTCATGCCGTACATCGAACAACAAACAATTTCCCAAAAAATATTTTTCACCAATAAAACTGCCTACATGCAGCCGGAATGGTGGACAGGAAATATGCCGGGATTTACTGCGGAGGAACAACTGACGGAAGCAGACCGTAACGGACTCGGTTCGATTTCGATTTATCGTTGTCCTTCACGACGGGGAGGCGGACCGGCAATCACGGACACTTTCGCAACAACAGAAGCGGCAACATCTTACGTTGAACCGGGACCGCGAGGTGATTACGCTATTGTGTTTATGTACGATTTTAATTTACTTACCACTGTTACAGGCAGTTCCGGCTGGTGGGACGTTTCATTTAATAATCTGACAACTTCGCCGCCGGTTGTGCTGACTCCGCATGTTGGTCCCTTCCGTGCCGCTCTTGTGGAATTGAATGGGAGTTCGCTTTCCGATTCGGTAATTGCCGGAGCGCAACCCCGTGATACAATGGCTTACTGGCAAGACGGAACCAGTAATCAGTTTATCGTCGGTGAAAAGCATATTCCGTACAACAAATTTGAGAAATGTAATAATACTGTTGTAGGTCTTGCAGCAAGTTATTCCGACGACTGTTCCTTTTTAGCGGCACACAATACCGGTTGGCGTACTGTTTCAATGGGACGAACTGTTGTACACAATTTTAATTCCTCAACTCCCCTGCCGGCACAAAGCGGTACACCGCTTCCGTTAAGCAATACCACTTTCGAAGCAGAAAATAGAGGTGCGTTACGGGATTATGGTTTTGGGAGTTATCATCCGGGAATCAGTCATTTCCTTTTAGGTGATGGTTCCGTTAAACCAATTTCCGTTACAACTCCGGTGTTTCCAAGACTTGCATGTTTCAGTCATGTCAATGACGGAAATACGGTAACATTGCCGTAACAGTATGTTTAAAAAATCAAAACACGAAACACGCGAAATTTCGCAAAACAGCACGAAATAAAATTTTCGTACTTTCTGTTCTTTTTTCGCACGTTTCGTGATAAAATAGTTCGATAATGACAATTCAAGTGAATTGTTACCATTTTTTTTCAAATTTCTCAACTTTCAAGAAAGGTAAAACCATGAGAATTTTTGTATCTCTGTTTTTGTGTTTGTTTTTGTCAACGTTATCCGTTTTTGCTACGGATAATTTGAAGAAGGAATTTGCGAAACCCGACGCGGAAAATCGTCCTTGGGTTTACTGGTTCTGGAACAACGGCAACTTGACCAAAGAGGGAATTACCGCCGACCTCGAAGCAATGGCAAACACCGGAATTGGCGGCGTGTTGATTATGGAAGTCGGGCAAAACGCACCAGCGGGTCCTGTTGATTTTTTGAGCGACCAATGGCGGGAACTGTTTCAATTTATGATCAAAGAAGCCAAACGTTGCGGAATTGAAGTCAACATGAATAACGATGCCGGTTGGAACGGCAGCGGCGGAAAATGGATTAAACCGGAACACGGAATGCAGGTTTTAACTTGGTCGGAAACCAATTTGACCGAACCCAAACCGGAAAAAATCATTCTGCCCGAACCGCCGAAAAAACTCAATTATTATAACGATATTGCGGTTTTCGCGTTTCCAACTCCAACCGACAACGCCGAGAAAAAACATGTTGACCCCAACAGTAATCATCGCGCTACGCCGGCAAACAAAGTAATCGTTGCGCAAAAAGATGTCCTTGATTTGACCGAAAAAATGGCTGCCGACGGAACACTTGATTGGAAAGTTCCCGCCGGAAACTGGACGGTTTTACGGATTGGACACACTTGTAAAGGAATTGTCGTACATCCCGCGCCGACAAGCGGAGTCGGGCTTGAGTGTGATAAACTTTCGATCGAAGCGTCCGAAGATGCGTTCAACGGGCAAATGGGAAAACTCATCGCCGACAATAAAGAATTTGCCGGAATCGGAAAAACGTTGATGTCAACTCATATTGACAGTTGGGAAAACGGTTCGCAAAATTGGACTCCCAAAATGCGCAACGAATTTCAGCAACGCAGGAACTATGATCTTTGGAAATTTGTTCCGGTTTTTGCCGGTTACATTATTGATTCGACGGAAATTACCGACCGTTTTTTATGGGATTTTCGCCGGACTGTTTCAGAAATGTGTCTGGACAATCATGTTGCGGTATTTAAACGGCTTGCGAATCAACACGGTTTGAAATTGTCTATTGAGGCTTACGGTTCTCCGTGCGACCATATTCAATACGGTGGCATGGCGGACGAACCGATGGGTGAATTTTGGATTGGCGGCGGTGCAATATCGTCTTGTCGCGGCATGGCATCGGCTGGACATATTTACGGACGAAAAATCATTGGAGCCGAAGCATTTACCGCCGACAATTCAGAACGTTGGCAACAACATCCCGGTTCAATGAAAGCACTTGGCGACACCGCGTTCTGCGAAGGAATCAACCGGTTTGTGTTTCACCGATATTCGTTTCAGCCTTGGGTTGATGTCAAACCCGGTTTAATGATGGGACCTTGGGGTGTTCATTATGAGCGGACGCAAACTTGGTGGCATTTAACTCCGGCTTGGCATGAATATTTGTCCCGTTGTCAATTCATGTTACGGCAAGGTGATTTCGTTGCGGATATTGTTTACGTTGAAACGGAAGATTCTCCACAGCATTTTCCCAATCATTATCGTAGCAGTTTTTCGTGGGATCAATGCGGAGCCGATGCCGTGTACCTGATGTCCGTTAAGAACGGAAAATTAACGCTGCCAAGCGGTGCAAGTTACGAAATTCTCGTTCTGCCGAACAGCAGCAATATGACACCGGAACTGTTGAAAAAAGTTACCGAATTAGTCAAAGACGGCGCAACAATTATCGGTAAAAAACCGGTAAGTGCTTTGGGATTAACAAGTTATCCCGAAAACGATAAAGAACTTGCGGTGCTTGCTGAGGAACTTTGGGGCAAGGTCAATGAATCTGTCGGAGAACGAAATTACGGTAACGGTAAAGTTATTTGGGGAAAATTACCGGAAACAGTTCTTACGGAAAAAGGTATCCGCCCTGATTTTCTTGCGAATCGGCGATTAAATCAAATTCATCGACGCACGGCGGACGCTGATTTTTATTTTGTTGCCAATCCAAGCCCAAAGAATATTCTGACTCAAATCGTTTGCCGTGTTACAGGAAAACCTGAACTTTGGTATCCTGAATCCGGTAAAACAGTTCCGGCACCAATTTATCGTGCGGAAAATGATTCTGACAACGGCACAACAACATTGCTGTTGCCGATGGAACCGTCGCAATCGGTGTTTGTTGTTTTTCCGCATCGGAATAAACAGGACAAAAATGATTCTGTTGTTGCGTTGTCTTATAACGGTACGGTTATTGAGGATTTAACCGTTCCGTTTACAACCATCGAAGTTGAACGGGCTGTTTACGGTATTTTGGACGATCCAAACGCAACACGGGACGCAACAACAGCGGTTAAAAAACTTATTACCGACGGATTGAAAGAAATTTCCGTATCAAAAATCACGCAAGCGGTCGGCGATCCGAAACACGGTGTTGTGAAAACGTTGCGGATTGAATTTACCTCCGGCGGAAAACCTTATTCTGTTTCCGCAACAGACGGAGAAACGGTGTTTTTAAACGTTAATGTTCCGAAAATCAAAATCCTTAACGCAAAATACGGACCGCTCAATGATGAAACAAAAACAATTGATGTTCAAAAACTTTTGCAAAAAATTCTGGATGCCGGTGAAAATGATTTTTCTGTTGCCCGTCTTGCCAGAAATTTTGATCCGGCTCCTATGGTTGTGAAGACGTTGAATTTCGAATATGAATTGAACGGCAAAACTCAAACATGGAGCGGAAAAGACCATCAATCTATTTTCATCGGAAACGATTTTGACAACGAATTGTTACCGATTGGAATTAATGAAGAAGGATTGGCTTTCCGTAACAATGGTCATTACGAGTTGCAGACGGCATCAGGAAAAAAGATTGGGAAAAATGTTGTGATTCGCGAACCGTTGGAAATTTCCGGTTCGTGGACGGTTCGGTTTCCGATTAAGAAAACGATAAAAGAAACAACATTCGACCAACTGATTTCATGGAGCGATTCCTCCGACGATGCCATCAAATATTTCAGCGGCACGGCAATTTACCGAACAACATTTAACGTACCAAAAGATTTTATGGCACAGGAACAACGTGTTATTCTTGATCTTGGTCAGGTCAATGAAATTGCAACGGTAAAGGTCAACGGGAAAGAGTTGGGAATTCTCTGGACATTGACAAAAGCGATTGATGTTACGGAAGCGTTACAATTGAGCGGAGAAAATGTTCTGGAAATTCATGTTACCAATCTTTGGTGTAACAGGTTAATCGGCGACGCAAAACTGCCGCAAGACAAAGAACGCCAACCCAACGGAACATTATCCGCGTGGCCCGAATGGCTAACCAAAGGTCAACCCGACCCGCATGGACGTGAAACTTTTAGCATGTGGAATCTCTGGAAACCGGACGATACATTGCAACCGTCCGGCTTAATTGGTCCCGTGCAGTTGAAAGTCGTGAGTTGTTACAAATAGAAAGTTACAGTATTAAGGCAAACAGGCTACGACCATGAGTTAATCCTGCTTGCGCAAGTAGTATTGAAGACGAAAAGAGGTGGGCAACCGTTCGCTGAACGGTTGCGTCGGCGATAGCCAACTTGCCTTTGTTGGTGGCTGGCAATTTGATTCCAAAACGGAAGGCAACACAATTTGTCGTCGTTAATCTGGTTCATTGTCGGCTAATGCCGACGCAACCGTGGGTGAAAGCCCTTTAGCAAAAGTCACCCACCTTGATTGACCTGTTGGTGATGATTTAAAGTTCCAAAACACCAAAATTTTCTCAAAAAAGAAAGATTTCTCTTGACTTCTGGTTTTATTTTGTATAAACTCCGAACATTGTTGAATCTGCATTACGCTTTGCAATAGTTCATAAAACTTTGTAAAATAAGGAATATAATAATGAAAAACCTAGTAGAAACCGCTTCGGAAAATTCACAGAACAATTCGGTAAAAAATTCTGTGAAAAGTCAAATGTTAAAATGGGCAAGTCAGGGGGGGGGGGCTATTTATGATGAAGAGTTAAGAACGGAGAGCGGAGAATGTTCGTTTTCTCAAGATTTTTCCGCAAAATTCTTAACTCTGATTCGTTCTTCACCGTTCGGCTTTACGTTAGTCGAACTTCTTGTGGTCATTGCGATTATCGGTGCTTTAATCGCTCTTCTGTTGCCTGCAATTCAGGCGGCGCGTGAAGCCGCAAGACGGATGAGCTGTACCAACAACATTAAATAGTGGACGTTGGCTCTGCACATGTACCATGACACTGCCAACAACCTTCCCGCAGGAATCGGGTGGCTCGGTACTAAAACAAAAACTTCAGATTGTTGTTGGTCAGGACGTGTCTCTCTCCTGACGTACATTGAACAGAGCGCAGCGTATGATAGACTCCTTTCCACAATAGACTCCAGTTCGGTTACACCACCCGTGGTTCCCTATGATACTGGTATTTGGGGAGACCCTGATGTTCGTCTGCTTCTGTTTGGAGCCTTGAACTGTCCTTCTGACCCCAATATCAAACAGTTACCAACCGATGCCGGTTTGGGAAGCAGTGGACCTACCTATTGTAACTACTTGTTTTCCTGTGGAGACGGAATGAGGAACGTTAACAATCCGACGAGTAATATTAATAGGAGAGTTCTTTTCGGATGTGCTTGTTATCACGGATTCGCATTTTGCAGTGATGGAACAAGTAACACCGTTGCAATGTCAGAAACCAGTATCGCCGCCGAAACCGATTATCCAACAACGGTTAAAGGCGGAATTATTGGTGCTAATGACGAGACCATTGATACGAGTTCCAGCGCACGAATCACGAACTGTCTTGTTCATGTCGATGCGACAAAAAAGAATATCGAAACAGGATATCAAGCTCGTTCACTGCGAGGAGCATTCTTTTATGCGGCACCGGATACAACTTTCATCAATACGGTTTTACCGCCCAATTCTCCCAGTTGTTCTGTCGGAGCACCTGAAACAAATACTTGCGGTAGTTGGGGAATTTTTTCCGCACAGAGTTATCACTCCGGCGGCGTGAATGTCTCAATGTTGGACGGTTCCGTTCGTTTTGTTTCCGATACCATCAATGCGGAAACCGCCGGCTCCGCCTTGTCACAAAAATTAGACGGCGAAAGTGATTTCGGCATTTGGGGAGCAATGGGAACTCCCAACGGCGGAGAATCCGTTTCACCTTGATACCTCTTTCATGTTTCTGTTACACTGAAGCCGGAAAGTTTTACCGGCTTCAGTGTAATACATTCATTACACTTAAAATTCGGTTTTTTATTTTTTATCAGTCCTCGCCTGAAAGACGTTATTTTCATAACCGCAGGTCAACGACCTACGGACAATGTGATCCGGCAATGTTACCTGAAAGGCAGGATTTTACGACGCTGACCCGTGACCAAATTTTG
>JAISBG010000164.1 GCA_031266315.1 Planctomycetaceae bacterium
AGTGGTCTCAAGTTAAGCGAATGATGTTAAAATAGCACAAAATAGATTGTCCTATATTTGCTATTTTACATATTATACTCAATTTACTAAATTAAGATATTCCTTACTTCGTTAGTAAACATCTTAGCTTGAAACCACTGGGGACATGAGGGCAACGACATTAAATTCAAGTGTGATGAGTCTATTAACTATTCACTATTAATTATTCACTATTCACTAATTTACTAAAACCGCCCCCTTGTCAGAAAGGAATGAATCGTTTATATTTAGGAACCGTTGATTTATTTTTTGGTTTCTGCTGTGGATTGCGGTTTTGTTTGGGGTTCAATGACAATTGAAAATTATTCCCTCAACAAGAACAGCAGGATCATTGAAAATTGTACGAATAAAAGATAGACTGTATTAATCATTAATCGAAATTAATCAAACTCTATTGATAATAAGGATTTGAATTATGTCCCGTGTTTGCGAAATTTGCGGAAAAGGCAGAGTAATCGGTAATCATATTGAAACTCGCGGTAAAGCGAAATATCTTGGCGGTGTCGGAACGAAAGTAACCGGAATTACTCGCCGGAGTTTTTTGCCGAATCTCCAAAATGTTCGAACGACTACGGAAAACGGAGCAACCAGAACATTGAGAGTCTGCACGCAATGTATCCGTTCAGGCGCAGTGCGGAAACAAATTAAAAACGCTCCATTCAAACTGGCTCACGAATTGGAAGCCGCCGCCGCTGGAAAAAGAATCGGTATCAAAAAAAATAAAAAAACTCCAACCAAAACTCCAGCAAAACATACAACAAAAAAATGAAAAAATCAATCTTTCTATAAGGAACTTCTAAAAACTTTTAACAAATAGCAAAGATTATTTTTTTGACAAAATTACACGATTTACCGGATTTTATTTGATTTTTATCCTGTAAATTTTGTAAATCCGGTTAAAAAAAAGTTTTTAGAAATTACTTATAAATTGTTCTTTTTAATAAAGTAGGCATTTGGGGGAAAATATTCGGAAAAAGATTACCTACTTTATAATTATCTACCTTATGATTGCTTATTTCGATGTCGATTGACGCAATTGATTAAAAAACAATTTATGACAAGATTGAATAAAGTTATGTTTTAATTACTTCTTTTCTTTTCCGTTTTGAGGTTAATATGCCTTATCTTTCTCCACAACAGGCACGGCTTCAGGACGATATTCGCGGTTTGATTCGCGGGGAGGTTTGTTGTGACGAAATCACCTGCCAACTCTATTCGACTGATGCCGGAATTTTACAATGTCAACCTCAAGGAGTTGTTTGGCCTCGTGATGTGAATGATGTTGTGGCGTGTGTTCAGTATGCCGCTGAAAAACATATTCCGATTCACCCTCGCGGAGCCGGAACCGGAACAACCGGTGAAGTACTTGGTTCCGGGCTTGTTCTTGATTTTAGCCGGTTTATGCGTCGTCTTCTTGCTCTGAACCGTGATTCTGTTGTGGTTCAACCCGGAATGGCTGTGCGGCGGCTGAATAGTGTTCTCGATAAAATCCAATCGCGTACATTTGCGTCTGTTTCCGGTTTTCAATCGGCGACCACGATTGGAAGTGTTTTAGCCCGTAACGGAGCCGGTGCTCGTTGGCTTCAATATGGTTTTCCTGACGAACATCTTCTTGAACTCAAAGTTGTTTTAGCCAACGGTGAAATTCTGACTCTTAATCGTGAATCTCTTCCTCAAGCCATTGATACATCGCAATGTGAATCTGTTCCAAAGCGTACAAATATAAATATAAGTCCAGGTATGAGTCCGGAGACAAATGTTGGTACAAATACTTTTACCAATACTCTTACCAATACCTTTGCGAATACTTTTTCAAATTCTTCATTTTTTGGCGGACGTGATACGATTGCGCGGGGAATTGCTTTAGCGCGGGGAATTGTTCTTGGCAAAGAACATCCTGTTGCCGACGAAGTGTATCGGGTTCTTGCGCCTTCATTGCATCGGATCAATTCCGTGAAGTCGCGTCAGGTTACGGTGAATCGTGCCGGCTATTGTTGTTACAATGTTCTTCAGGGCGAAGAAGGCTATTCGGTTGATTTAGCGCAACTCTTACTCGGAAGTGAAGGAACACTTGGTCTGATTGTCGAAGCCAAACTTAAAACGGTTCCTTGTCTGAAACGTCAAGCCGGTGCAGTGTTTTTTTTCAATAGTTTCGAAAAAGCAATGCTTGCGGTTGCGCCGATTCGTTCTTTTCGTCCGGCACTTTGCGAACTGGTTGACCGGCGGCGGCTTAAAATGGTGTGCGAGTGTGATTCACGGTTCCAGCGGTTTATTCCTATGGAAGCCGAAGCAATCTTATTTGTTGAACTGGATGTCGGCAATCTCCTTGCTTCCGATAACGATATTCAGGTTCAGCGTCGGCTCACTCAACTTATCGAAACAATTCAGGAACAAAAACATTTTAGTTTTCATGCGTTACGAATTGAAACTCCAGAAGGGTTTGAACTTTTCGATGATTTTCTTCATCGCACGGAGTTAATTCTGTTTCGGATGCGGCGTTCTTTTCAACCGCTTCCGATTTTCGACGATTTGGCGGTTCCCATTCCGGCACTCTGTGATTTTCTCATGGAACTCCTAAACATCTTAAAACGTTACGAAATTACCGCTTCTATTTCAGGACACGTCGGACAGGGACATCTTCGGGTTCATCCGATTATTGACTTTTCAAAATCGGAACCGTTTTCCTCGCTTGAACGTTTGACCGAAGAAGTTTATCTGTTGGTTTTGGAACACGGCGGCACGGTCAGTTCGGAAAACGGAACAGGGTTACTGAAATCCCAATTCATTCCAACTCAATTTCCAAGTCTGATTCCTATTTTTCGAAACATTAAACATCTTTTCGACCCTGACAATTTATTTAATCCGGGAAAAATTATTCCTGATACTTCGCGTTGGACAAACTATTTGCGGCATGGATTATCGTATCGCGGCAGCGAACATCCGGCAAAACGAATTTCCGAATCGAATTTTCATGAGTTAAGCCGTGTTGGTTCGGGTCATGCGAGTTCTAGCCGCGTTGGTTCTGGTCTTTTTCCTTACATGGAAACAATCGAAACATCGGTAGAGCGTGACGATATTGATATTTCTGATCGGAATCGGAACACCTCAGAAAACATTTCCGGTAATTTTTCGAGTCAAATTGAATTGCAGTTGAAATGGGAGCCGCAACATATTTTTGAACCGACTCATCTTTGTAACGGTTGCGGCGAATGTTTTCGCAACGATTTTGTCAGCCGTATATGTCCGTTGTTCCGTCATTTGATGGAAGAAAATGCGGCACCGCGATCCAAAGCCAATCTTCTTCGTGGTGTTCTTGTGGGCGATCTGGAACTGGAAATGTTGACGCAGGATAAGGCGAAAGAAATTGCCGATTACTGTATTCAATGCGGAATGTGCCGTATTGAGTGTCCGGCGGAGGTGGATATTTCCAATTTGGCGTTCCGTTGTAAGAGTGCGTATGTTGCTGCGCACGGACTTTCGCTGGAAGACCATTTTTTTTCCCGAATTGATACGATACTCCGTTTTCTGGCGATGATCAGTTGTCCGGTCAACTGGGCAACTTCCAATCCGTTTATGCGGTGGTTGATGGAAAAACTGTTGCAAATTCCTCAAAGCCGGACGATTCCCAAACTGGCGAAAGTTACGTTTTTAGCGCGAACGCAATGGTCGAACTGGCTGGTGAAACCGCCGCAACCTGTGGAACAATTTTCGACCAATCGTGTTGCGTTATTTGTGGACACGTTTGCCAATCATTTTGATACAAAATTAGCGGATTTGGCGGTTCGGATTTTGGAGCACAACAATTACAGTGTATATATTCCGCCGCGTCAACGTCCTTCGGGTTTAAGTTCGTTTTCGGTGGGACATTTTGATCGAGCGGAACGGCTTGCCCGACATAATTCTTTACTTCTTGCCGATTTGGTTCGTCAGGGGTATCATATTGTTACGTTGGAACCGGCGTCGGCGTCCTGCTTATCTCAGGATTACAAAAATATTCTTGACGACATGGATAGTACGTTGGTTTCTACGCGAATTGTCGATTTTTGTAACTTCCTTTTACAACGTTACCGCGAAGGACAACTCCGGCTTGATTTCGTACCGAAACACAAAATGTCGGGCAAAACGGTTGGTTATCATGCTCCATGCCGTAGTATTACACAAACGACACAACGTACGAATATTCCGACTCCGGCGGAAGAATTGCTCCGTTTGATACCAGAACTGAATGTACAACGAATAGAACGTGGTTGTTGTGGAATGGCGGGAACTTTTGGATTGAAACGAAAAAATTACCGTCGTTCACTTCGAATAGGTGTTTCGTTATTTAAGGAATTACGTCTTCCTGAGATTGATTTTGGAGTTTCCGACTGTAACGCCTGTTGCCTTCAAATGGAACACGGAGCCAGAAAAAAAACGTTTCATCCCATCCGTATCCTTGCTGCCGCTTACGGACTTGCCCCCGAAGCCGTTGAAAATTAACCGATTGTTTCGGAATTTTGGGAGCACCATTACTTGTGTCAACAACAATATTGCATCAATAATTAAAAAGCCGCAAAATAGTGGATAGTAGCCAAGTACCAGCAAGTGTCGGTACAGTGAAGTACCAGCGAGTGTCGATACAGTTTGTTATAATGAAAATTTTAGTACAAGTTTTGTTTTTACGGAAAGGGAGTTTGTGATGGGTCAA
>JAISBG010000507.1 GCA_031266315.1 Planctomycetaceae bacterium
GTTACGGTAACATCAGTCGCGGATCGTTTTTCGATTCCGGCAAGTTCGAGTTTGCTCTTGCCGAAAACCCAATTGGAATCCTGCATAATATCAAACCGTTGATCGCCGCCGCCGGAAATTGTAACTGTTTCACCGTGATACACAATTTCCGTTAAATTACCGGTTTTGTCGTCAAACCGAACCGCAAATATTGCCGTATCACCAAGTTCAAACGAAAACGCCGTTGAAAAAGAAATACAGAAACAAAATAAAAAAATTAAAAATTGTTGCATGATTCTATCCCTTTTTGTAATTGTCTGTTTTAATTGGTTTGTTTAATTAGAACGAATAATAGGGAAAACTGTTTATGAGCGTTATTTGTAACAATTCATATCCTATTATGCCGAAACCGAATTGAAGTCTTTATTATAACAAAACACTCTCAAACTTCTATCCCTATTGAGTAAAATGAAAATTCCCTGATTCTACCGGATTAGGTGTTTCCCACCGGAATCGTCAAATTGGTAATTATAAGGTAGGTAGGCGACCTTTTGCTAAAAGGTCGCGTCGGCGTACTCGCCGACAGTGAATTAGATTAACAATAGCAAATTGAGTTGCCTTCCGTTTTGGAATCAAGTTACCGACCGTCAACAGGGGCAAGTCGGCTATCGCCGACGCGACCTTTCAGCGAAAGGTCGCCCACCTCTATTAAACAGGTCGCCCACCTGATGATTACCTATTATTTGACGATTCCGGTGGAAAATACCTAATCCGGTAGAATCAGGAAAATTCCACTGAAATGTTATAAAAAATACTTGTTTGTTGACGTTGCGGAGTAATCTTTTTGAAAAAGCGGAGAGGGCTTGCGTTCAATCATGGGGAACTGGTAAAATACTCTGATAAAATAATTCGTTAAAATAACTCGTTGGAATTGTCCGTTCAATCCGTTTTCCGTTGTTACCGTTTTAAGTTTTTGTTTTTGTCAATGGCTGATTATGTTTACACCGCCCGAACCGCTACCGGAAATGATGTTACCGGCAAGTTGACCGCCAACACAAAACGGGAAGCATTGGAAACATTGCACCGTTTATCGCTTTTCCCAATCAGTGTGGACGACGCCCAACACGGTCAGATTACAATCAAATTGTTTAATCGTCGCGTTGCGGATTCACAAATTGCCGCTTTACTGGGACAACTCGCCGATTTATTGGAAAACGGAGTTCCGGTTTTAGCCGCTTTTCAGGTTCTCATTAAACAAACAACCCACCCGGTACTTCACGACGTTTTGACCGATATTCACGACCGTATCGCAGACGGCGAAGCCATCGACAACGCTTTTTCTTCTCATTCCAATATTTTCGACGATTTAACGATCAGTATTATCCGTGCCGGAGCGGAAGGGGCGTTTCTCGAAGATGCGTTGCGGCGCACCGCGAAATTTCTGGAACAGCAGGCGGAAATCAAAGGAAAAATTATCGCCGCAATGATTTATCCGTCCATTTTGTTTTTTGTTGGAATTTCTGTGGTTGTGGTACTTTTGGTTTTCTTTGTTCCACAATTTATGCTGATTTTCGATCAGATGGCTTCTGGACAACCGTTGCCTTGGACAACACAATCGTTGCTCTGGATGCGTTACGTTATTATCCAATACGGAATTTATCTTGTCGGAACCCTTGTTTTTCTGGGAATCTGGATTCAAGGGCAACTTTCGACAAAATGGGGAATTCGAATCATAGACCGAATCAAACTCCGATTACCTTTTATAGGACAGATTTTATTGAACAGTGCGGTTTCCCGATTTTGCCGTGTTTTGGGAACACTTTTGGAAAACGGCGTACCCATTCTCCGTTCGTTGGATATTAGCAGCCAATCAACCGGCAACACCATTCTGGCAGACATCGTAAAACGTTCCGCTGAAAATGTTTCCAGCGGTGAGTCACTTTCAAAACCGTTGGCGGATTCGGGAATTATTCCGCCGCAGGTTATGGCAATGATTTCTGTTGCCGAAGAATCAAACACGTTGGAAAACGTATTGGTGAATATCGCGGACACCATCGAACGAAATACCGCACGGCAATTAGATACCATTATCCGTCTGATTGAACCGCTGATGTTGCTCCTAATGGCGGGAGCGGTTTTTTATATTATCGTTTCCATGCTGCTCCCAATTATCAATATGACCAACCTTGCCGGATAACAAAATATAAAGAACAAAAATACTTCAATAATTTTTAATTTTCCTAATTTTCCTTTTTTTAAAAAAACAAGCATAAGGAGTATTCACATGATTATGCAACGATTACAATCATCGCGCCGCCGTTTTCTTCAGACAACTATTTCTGTTCCGATTTTAACCGGTTTGGGAATTTCCGCGTTTGCCGCAGAAACAACCGGAATAGTTGGCGCAACAGAAACAAAATCTGAAATTTCAAAAAGCGGCGAAATCAAGTTCCAACTCGGTTTGGCATCGTACACAACCCGCAAATTTGACAGACCTCAAACTCTGGCGATGTGCCGTCGAGCAGGTTTGAAAAATCTCTGTCTCAAAGATTTTCATCTCAAACTGACTTCAACAGAGGAAGAGTGTGCTTCTGCCGCTCAAGAATGTCGTCAAGCCGGAATCAATCTTTACGGCGGCGGTGTGATTTACATGAAAAAACCGGAAGATGTTGAAAACGCTTTCCGTTACGCAAAAGCGTGCGGTATGACCACAATTGTCGGAGTTCCTGATCCGTCGGTTTTACCCATCGTCGAAAAACATGTTCAGGCAACCGGAATTTATGTTGCAATTCACAATCACGGTCCCGGCGACAAAGTTTATCCGACACCCGAATCAATTATTGAAAAAATCCAAACACTTGACAAACGAATTGGACTTTGTGTTGATATTGGTCACACGGCGCGAATTGGTGCGGATGTTATTGAAACGTTCCGAAAATACAAAGATCGGCTTTTCGATTGCCATTTCAAGGACGAAACAGAAGCAACTCCAAAAGGGCAAACTTGTATTTGCGGACGCGGAGTTTTGGATCTTCCGAATTATTTGGTCGCGTTGAAAGAAATCGGCTATGACCGAATCGTGTCGTTTGAATACGAAGCCGATGAAAAAGACCCCTTGCCGGGGCTTATGGAATCCGTCGGATATATTCGCGGCATCCTAAGAATGTTGTAAGTCCTCTCGCAGTAATAACATATTCCCCTTGTAACCGTTCATGAAAAGTCAACATAAAAGTGATATTATTTGTCGCGATTTTTAAGTCCGTAGGACTTTAACTCATGTTACGCACTGTAGGCGAAAATTCGGTCAAACATACATTAACATCAGAATTTTGATGTCCGGTAGAATAGCAAGTTTTTCCTTCGCCCCTTTAGGGGCAACATAAGCCAGCCCGCCGCAACGCGGCGGGTGAGAACCAATAACACGCTGCCCTAAAAGGGCAACATACCGATGGAAAAGGTAACAATAGTTATGCTGCCCTTACAGGGCGATTGTTCGGACGGAACTTACCCTTGTGTTGCCCTTGCAGGGCGGAGGAAAACGCGCAATCTTAACGAGTTGATGTATCTTTGACCGACTTGTTACCTACGGGGCGGAACATGAGACTTTAATATGGATAACCCCGTGCTGCACTTCGTTTGCACGGGGTTATCCATGTACAAGTCCTACGGACTTAAAAATCATAAGCAAACACATTACCTTTATTTTGATTCCTCGTGAACAGTTATACTGTGTTAGGGTTGTATTTGGTATTTTTCAAGTAATTATTTTCTGGATTGATCCGAAAAATCGAATAGCCCGACAGGGCTTTATTTTCGTAACCGCAGGTCTTTGACCTGCGGTTACATACCAATAAAACCGCTGACTGAAAGGCAGAATTTTAATCCGTTGCTGTGTTAAGTCCTGCCTTTCAGGCAGTAGGCGGTGTAGTGTTACACCGCAGGTCAAAGACCTGCGGTTATGAAAATGAAGCCCTATCGGGCTACTCCGCTTTTTGTACCTATTAAGTAAAAGTAAATAGTTATGACAACTTTTAACAAAAATTACACGGAATAATTATAAAAATAACAATTTTATGACGAACACAGTATACGTCTGTTTTTTTTGTAATATTTATTTTAATTTACGATAATGAAACAATTTTATTTGACGATTCTATTTTTAATCGTTGCGTTTTATCGTGGAATTGTTTTTGCCGACGGAGTGATTGAGCAGGCGATGCGGACTACGGTAGCGATTTTTCCGGCAAATCCTGATGATCCGGCTGGCGGCGGAAGCGGTGTTGTGATTTCGCCGGACGGTTA
>JAISBG010000545.1 GCA_031266315.1 Planctomycetaceae bacterium
GAACCGTCCAATAATAATTGTCCCTGATAATTTGTTGTTTTGGCGATTCGGTCAATCGAGTCGAGCGAAGCGTCCACCTGAAGTTGGTTTGCCGCAATTTGTTCGACAGTCATTGCGCCGGTGTTCGCCGCTTCATTGATGAGACCGCGAATATCATTGAGTAAACTGCTAACTTGTCCCAAAGCACTGTCGGCAATCGCAATCACGCTGTTAGCACGTTGAGCGTTGCTGATGGCTTTGGTTGTCGCCGTCATATCGCTTTTAAGCAACTCACTTGCAATCAAACCGGCAGGATCATCTTTACCGGAATTGATTCGAAGCCCCGTACTAAGCCGAGTCAGAATATTGCTAAGATCAGCCATATTCCGATTGATTTGGTGTTGGGAAACAAGTGATTGAACATTGGAAGCAACGTAAAGTCCAGTCATTGAATAACAATCCTTTTTTTACGCCGCTATGAAAGGGACATGTTTCCGGCAAATGTGTTCGGCGGTCTCCTTGGAATCGAGACCGGCGAAATCTCCCGTAACAGCATCCCTGCCTAGCGGTAACTATTTTGGATTCAAAGTACAGTTCGTTCCGGTAACAATAAGCCGTCAACTATCGGCATTATTATTGGTTTTGTTTCGGGACTTGCCTTCCCGTCACAAAACGGCAAGACAACGATTCAAGAAACCGGTAACGAAAACTCCGTCTCGTTTCACGGTTAAAAGATTCGACTATCCTTGCCGAAATTCAGCACTTTCCAAGTGCCTTGTTTTCACACTATCGTCAATGTCAATTTATTGCCTTTAGAAAGCATGGAGACTTAGGATAGTTTCGGTTATGCCGTTTCTGCTAGAAAATCAGTATGTATTGACAATAAGCATTGTATGTAGTTAATAGTGAATAGTTAGGGGACGCAAGCGGATTTATTTACGTTTCGGTAAATAAATCCGCTTGCGTCCCCCAACTATTCACTATTAATTATCAACTATTAACTATTGAGTAATAATCTCCATAATTCCGCTGCCAAAAGGAACATCAATGTCAATCGGTAAACCTTTGCTTTTATGTGCTTTGATTTGCTTTTCCAACGGTGCGGTATATTTTGTTTTTTCCGGTATGGGTGTTTGTTCCGGTTCGTTGGGTTCTTGGATACCTTGCTTTCCCTGCACAATAGCATCGTAAATCTCTTGACGATGGACAGAAACATCTTGCGGTGCCTGAATTCCAATCCGAACCCGATCGCCCCGAACATCAACAATTGTTATAATAATATTGTCGCCGATATAAATGCTTTCATCGCGGTATCTTGAAAGAACCAACATGTTTATTCTCCTTAAAATCTATTATCTTTCCAAAGTTTGAATTTAGAATAATATTTTCTGATATACTCATTTAAAATTCACGAAGCTGATTGCGGAAGCGCAACAACGTGAAGCGGTTACTCAAGGGCGAAGCCTATCGCCCTACCGGCTACGGTATAACTTATTCATTACGTATCCGTAACAATGAATCATCATTTAAAAATCATATTTTAAAATATAATTTTGAAAAAGTGCTGATGTATAATATTTTCGTCATCTCCTGTAAATAGATTGAGTTAAATAAATAAAAAAGAGAAAATAGAAAAAATGCGTATTATTGCCAAAATACCTGTAAAAATCTTTGATTGATCTTGAAATTGACATTCCAACAGCCCAAAATACCCGTCGGCAATCATCAGGTGGGCGACCTTTTGTAGGTGGGCAACCTTTCGCTGAAAGGTTGCGTCGGCGTTAGCCGACAGTGAATTAGATTAACTACAGTCAATTGTGTTGCCTTCCGTTTTAGAATCAATACAGAGTCAACCGGCGCGACCCTTCAGCGAAGGGATCGCCCACCCCTTTCTGTGAATTTTCGTGTGTTTCGTGTTTAAAACGAACTTGTCAAGGACAGGACACCTTAAAAGGACAGGACACCTTAATACGGTAGAATCAGAAATTTTCGGGTCGTTGCAATGGAAATAGGATAACTTCACGGATAGAGGTTGTGTTTGTTAGGAGCATACAGAGACGGTCAATTCCAATCCCCAACCCTCCCGCCGGCGGCATTCCATGACGCAACGCCCGGATAAAATCATGATCCATTTGTGCCATACTGTCTTCCATTTTTTGTCCGTCAAGTTGTTGGCTGAAGAGTTTTTCCTGTAGATCGGGGTCATTGAGTTCGGTGTAAGCGTTGGCAAGTTCCATGCCGTGAACAAACAACTCAAACCGTTCGGCAATTGCCGGATTTTCACGTTTTCGTTTTGTCAACGGGCAAATACTTGCCGGATAATCAATAACAAAGGTTGGTTTGATCAAATTGCCCTCAACTTTTTCCTCGAACACCCTATTTTTCACCACATCAGGGTGTTTTCCGGCAACATCAAACGGTATTCCGTTGACGTTAAGCGATTGAGCGTAATCAATAATCGCGTTGGGATTCGTCGGATCAACTCCGGTGTATTCCTTAATCAGATCGTCGTAAGTTTTTCGGGCAAACGGCGGCGTAAAGTCAATCTCCGTCTCATTCCAAGGAACGACAAAATCTTGTCCGGTCGCTTTGAGAGCGTTGAGAATAATTTGCTCGGTCAAATCCATCATGGAGCGATAATCTCCGTAAGCCTGATAAACTTCGAGCATTGTAAATTCGGGATTATGCCGTTGATCGATTCCTTCATTCCGGTAAACACGTCCCAGTTCGTAAACTCGTTCCATTCCGCCGACCAGAAGCCGTTTGAGATGAAGTTCCAGCGCAATCCGAAGTACCAACGGAATATCCAGAGCGTTATGATGTGTTGCAAACGGTTTTGCGGCTGCTCCTCCGGCAATCGTATGCAATGTCGGACCTTCGACTTCGACAAAACTGTTATCCGACAACGTGCTGCGTACAGAATGAACAATTTTGACACGGCGAAGCATTCGTTCCAACACTCCGTCGGTGTGTACCAAATCCATATAACGCATTCGGCTTCGCAAATCGGGGTCGGTCAAACCGTGAAACTTTGCGGGCGGAGTTTCCAACGATTTGGACAGAAAATGTAAATCATTTGCCGCAATAGACAATTCACCGGTTCGGGTTCGCATCAATTCGCCGTCCACTCCGACAATATCGCCAAGATCAAAACATTGGGCAAGTTCCCAATTCTTTTCGCCAACTTGATTAGCTCCGATCAACACTTGAATTTTGCCCGACCAATCCCATAAATCGAGAAAAATCAATTTTCCTTTTTTCCGTTGTAGAATAATCCGTCCGGCGGCACGAATTTTGGGACCGGTGGAATGTTGTGTTGTTTCGTCCACAACGATTTGGTCATCCATTGTTCTGATTTTACCGATAGCAACATGATCCTCGAAACGATGTCCCCAAGGATCGAAACCAAGCTCTTCGATTTTCCGTAATTTTTCCCGCCGTGCCGCTTCCAGCACAACTCCCGTTCCTGTTTGCTCTTCTTTTGCCATAATTTGTAATAGTTCTGTATAGTAGAAATGAAAAATGTCTTTTATTGACTAATTTCGGTTGCGAATGGCGACCACGTTATAAAATAGGATTAAATCATAAATTGTCAATACCACAATCACCATAACACATAAAATATATTCTGTGCGGTCAATAAAGAGTCATACTACATTAGGGTTGTAGGATATTTTCCAATATCTCAAAAAATACCAATTTCATAGGCTCACGCAGTATAAAAAGTGAAGAGGACTTGTAGTAGGATTGCAAGTTTTTCCCCCGTCCCTTTAGGGGCATTGCATAACAACCCACCGCAACGCGGTGGGTAACAATTTATATAGTATAAATTGAGTCAACGGCAATCTACTGAAAATTCGGTCACGGTACTTGCAGACGTAAAATTTTTGAGGTAAACTGTGTTTGTCTAAAATTGAGATAAGGTTAAGACGTTGCGTAACTGTGTGAAAAATAATATTTTACTACAATATTTCATACTATAATTTTTCTGTTTTCCAAGAGGTATTATTGAGGTGTATGATGAATATTTTTTTCGATCCCTATTCCGATTACGGATTCAAAAAATTGTTCGGCGAAGAAGGTTCAAAAGATATTTTAATTGATTTCCTCAACACCATGTTGCCGGAACGTCATCAGATTACCGAACTAACGTTTTCCGATAAAGAAATTGTACCGGCTAGCATGATGGATCGTAAAGGGTCTTACGATATTTATTGTACAGCAGTAAATCAAGACCGGTTTATCGTCGAAATGCAAAAAGCACGCTTTCCAACCTTTAAAGAACGGGCATTGATCTATTCCGTGTGGTCACTCCAAAATCAAATTAAACGCGGCGAAGATTGGAAGAAAAAAAAGCGTTTTGCCGCTATTTATTTTGTCGGTATTCTGGATTTTGTGTTCAAGGAAGAACTTGACGATAACGGAAATCCAATTCCAAACAAACTTTATACCAATGTTCGGCTTTGTGATGACGATGGTACGTTGTTTTACAGCGGTTTGACGATGAAGTTTCTTCAAATGCCGCTTTTCAAAAAAACAGAAAACGAATTGGAAACACATTTCGATAAATGGTTGTATTTTCTTAAAAATTTACCATCGTTCGATCATATTCCGCGCATTTTAAACGAACCCATCTTTTCTCATGCCTTTGATGTTGCTAAACTCGGTAACATGGCTCCAGAGGAACGTGAAGCCTACGAGAAAGGTTTTATGGATATTCTGGCATACTTTGGAGCCATCGAAGATGGAAGAGAAACAGGAAAAGAAGAGGGAAAAATCAAAGGAAGAGAAGAAGGAAAAATCGAAGGAAGAGAAGAGGGAAAAATCGAAGAAAGAATCAAAGTAGTGAAGAGTATGAAAGCAGAGGGACTTACCGTAGAAACGATTGCCCGAATTATAAAGTTGCCTATTGAGAAAATTGAACAATTATTACATGAAAAATAATATTTTATCACAATATTTCGTACCATAATTTTCCTGTTTTCCAAAGGTCTTATTGATGAGGTGTATGATGAATATTATTTTGATCCCTATTTTCTGGTTGTTGGTGGCAGAGTCCAAATTCAAATTTGTAGCGTTCACCATTTGACAGGCAGTTAAAAAATGGTAAAATAGATAAATGTTTGTTGAGAACGAAATGGTTAAGGCATTGGGTGTCGCAAAACTGGAAAATCCAATGACTGAGACTCGGTAAAAGGAGGATAACAATGATTTGTAGTGTGTTTTTTGGTTTTTTGTTAGGCGGTAGTCCGTTTGCCTATATTGCTTTGGCAGTAGTGGCATTTTTGCTTTTTGGCAATCGTCTTCCTAGTGTTATGCGTTCACTTGGCAAAAGTGTCGTGGAATTTAAGAAAGGTGTTGCTGGTATTGAGGACGAGTTGGACGAAGTAGTGCGAACTGCGGACGAAAAAGCAAAATCAAAATCCGGCGAAACAACGGAGGTTTGAGATGGATTGCTATCTGTTTCTAACACCAACACCGTTTCAAATTGTAGTAGTTTTGGTTTTAGGAGTCTTATTTTTTGGTAAGAATCTCCCGGAAGTTGCGCGGCAGATTGGTTTGGGGTTGATGGAATTTAGAAAGGGTCTGAACGAATTGAGTGACCTGTCGAAAAATGTAACCAACGGACGCCGCAATGGACACAACCACGCGAAATCATCAACAGCAAACAACGCAAGTGATTCTGGTGATGAAGAAACGGAAAAGTACGAATTGACCGGCACAAAATTTGAACCGCCCGCTTTTTCGGGATAAAATTTACCAAACCGATAAGGGTGTTGTTGATTAGTTGTTTTGGTTAATTGTTACGGAGTATTCGACTTCATTCCTCTATGAATTTATGGAAGCTATGCGGTAGTTTTAATATGCTTCCGGTTGTTGTTTGATTGATTTACCTCACAACTGTTAAGTTTTTTCCAATGCGAATTGCTTATTTTGATTGTCTTTCTGGTATTAGCGGTGACATGACCTTAGGAGCACTCATGGACTTGGGAGTTCCGGCGGTTCTATTGAATGAAGTGGTTCAGTCCGTTCTCAACAATGTTCGGATTGAAGCGGAACTGGTTCACCGCAAAGAATTTCGAGCAACTCTTGCGAAAGTTCACACTCCGCATGAACATGTACATCGGCATCTTTCGGACATTTTGGCAATGATCGAACAAAGTCAATTGTCCGATGTTAATAAGGAACAGGCATCTGGTATTTTCCGAATGATTGCCGAAGCCGAAGCCAAAGTTCATGGTGTTGATGTGGAAAAAATCCATTTCCATGAAATAGGTGCGGCGGATTCGATTGCGGATATTGTTGGTACGGTTGTGGGACTTGATTATCTTCATGTTGATGAGATTTACGCTTCGCCGGTTCCAACCGGTTGCGGAACAATCAAAATTGCACACGGAACCTGTTCCGTTCCCGCTCCGGCAACAGCGGAACTGTTACGGGAAATTCCTATTCTTGCTTCCGATGTTCCTTTCGAACTGACGACGCCAACCGGTGCGGTGTTGCTTAAATATTTTGCCAAACGCTTTGGTTCGCTTCCCGCAATGACGATTCAGTCGGTTGGTATTGGTGCCGGCGGACGCGATTTGGAACAACAGGCAAACATCCTTCGGATTTTAGTTGGTCAATTGGAAACGGAAAATAATGTTCCTATTTATTCCGCTACCCGTTCCCATTCCGCGCCTGAACATCAATATGAAGATTTGCTTGAGAAAGTGTCTTGCATCGAACAGAAGACACCACCTCCGCATGATATTCCTGCCAATAATCATAAAAAGAATCTTCCTATTACAGAAACCGTGTGGATTGTTGAAACCAATCTCGACGACGCAAGCGGTGAATTGATTGGGCATTGTATCGACCAACTCTGGAACATTTCGCCGTTGGATGTTTGGGTAACGCCGATTCAAATGAAAAAACAACGTCCCGGTGTAACACTTTCTATTTTGTGTCGCCGTGATCAAATTGAAACGGTTGAGTCAATTCTTTTTACAGAAACAACCACGATTGGAATTCGACGTTTTCCGGTAGAGCGAACCGTATTGTATCGGGAATTTTGCCGGATTGAAACGCAATGGGGAAAAGTTGACGCCAAACGAGTTGTTTTGCCCAATGGCAACGAAAAGATTACTCCTGAATTTGAATCAGTTAAACGTCTTGCGGAAGAAAACAACGTTTCCGTTCGGGAAATTTTTGAAAGAAAATAAAGAACAATTCCGCAATTTTCCCTAATGTTTGTCATTATGTTTGACGCTGTCATTGGTTTCCTTATCTATTGTACTCTCTGATTTTGGAGAAGTGCCGAAATCATTCGATGTTTGTTTGATAGGCTCGCCGTGTAGGATTTCAAATAGTTTTTCAACAAATTGGGGTGTTCTCGGTCCGGGAATTGTTGCGTAGTTTTCCGTCAAAATGAAAATGCGTCCTGTTTTTACAGCGTTGACCGAGTTGCCGAGCGTTTTCCAATCCGCAATCAATTCGTTTTCTTTTTTCTCCGGCTCGTCTTCCGAAGTATTTGCCGACAACCTAACAACTTCGCCGATCATTAAATCGACAATCACGTCGGGGTTCAATGCCAATATCCCTTCGGCGGACATGCACGGGAACGCCAAACCGGTTACTTCGGCAACATTGATTCCGC
>JAISBG010000582.1 GCA_031266315.1 Planctomycetaceae bacterium
TCTGACGCTTTCCGACCCAAACCGACCAGTTTTGAAACAGGGTTTTAACATAGTTTTTACAAGCAAATAAACTCAAAAAAAAGGGAAAATGCCAAAAGTGTTTTACATAACTCCAAATAAGTAAAAGGTTACGAAACAAGCGGTTTTCCAAATCATCCAAAAAATCGCAATGACTAATAAAAAAACCGCTCTTGAACCAAGGGGTTGCCCACCTCATGATTGCCTATGAAATATTACCAATTCTTTTACGATTCCCGTGTAAAACACCTAATCCGGTAGAATCAGAAATTTTCTTTTTGCCGTCTGTTCCCGGAGTTTTCCGAACATGTTCGGAGATTTCCCGATTGTCGTCGGAAGTTTTCCACGCCCCTTTAGGGGCATTGCATAACAACCCACCGCGTTGCGGTGGGTTGTTACGCATTGCCCTTGCAGGGCGTAGGAAAACTTGCAATCCTACTGGGTTGATGTATATTTGACCGACTTTTTTACCTACGATGCGTAACATGAGCTATTAACTAATCCATTACCTCATTGATCCTTTTTGATGAGATAATGAGGTTAGGATATTTTTTGCCGTTTTTGCTACTGAGGTTATTTTGTCAAGTTTTTTTGTTGCGAAAACTTAATTTCGATCATTAGAAAATACCGAACAGAACACTAACGCAGATACTTTTAATTCTGATCCTCAACTTTATGACCATTTCGGTAAAGAAAATTTCAACGCCTTAGTCGGAAGTGCCGCAAAAACACCGCCTAATTCCGAATCGGTATAAGTAACAACTAATTGAAACTGAATTGATTTTAGTTGCGTTAAATCATCAAAAGCCGATGCAATTTCAGAAAGGGAAACAACATCTGATACAAAAAACGGTTTGCGCGGATCATTGACTAATGTAACAGTAATATCGCGTAATTCTTTTGCTCCGATAAGAATTCCAGTTGATTTATCAATTTTCGCCTTGTCATCGGCAACATATAATTTATACTGAAACGAAATTGTCGGCGATGTCGGTAACAAATTTTTTGTATCGTTTTGAGACGGCGATTGAATCCCGAATTTAACACCGTAATTACTACTATTGTCAAGGGCAAAACCGGATTTGGTGAATGTTGCCAGAGGAATTGTTGCCGTTTTAAATTTCGTTTCTTTTCCATAAACAACCTGAGTCGCCGCCGCCAATGTTGACGAGTTGACCGTAATAATCCGTACAAAATATTGTGTGTTCGGGTTCAATTGTGTACCAAGATCAAATGGTTGCGATTTGTTCGTAATTTGTTCGACAACAGCGGAATTCCAATCCGGTTTGCCTTTGGCATTGACAACATCGGTGTATTCAACATAGTGGTTTAAAACAGTACCCGATGGAATATTTTTCGGCTCCGTCATTGTCAAACCGCCAGCGGAAACAATCGTAATCTTTTTACTATCCATTTTGACGATGGAGGCGGGATAATCGTTCGTCGTTACGGAAATGCTTAGTTTGGAGGACATTTTTTCGTTGGTTTTACCGGCGGCGGCAACCGCGTAAATCTCAACCGTGTATTTGCTTTTCGGTGTTAATGTTGCGTTAATGGAATATTCCTGTGTTCCGGCGGCAACATAAGCATATTCAATCAACGCTTTATTCGCATCATAAACTAAGACTTTATATTGTATCGGCACTAATGTTGTTGGAAATGTTGTTTCGGAATCTTTCCAATATACTTTTGCGGAAGTTGATGTAATCACATTAGAATTACTCGATTTTTTCGGCGTTGCAATTTTGAGAGAAGTCGAGGCACCGGAACTTGCGGCAATCGGAGTCGGTTCGGGGTCTTTTGTGTTACCGTAATTAAAATAAGTCGGTGTTGATGCAACCGCGTAAGTTTTGTCTGCACGGACAATTACCTGATAACGGGTTAGCGTCGTAAGTAGAGAATGACGAATATACGTTTCCGTTTTTGCGTCCGGATTGATTGTGATTTCAATTGGTGTTGCGCCGGTTACAGGAGTGTTGGTTCCCGAATCGACGCCGATAATCGCAACAATATATCCGCCGGTATAATTCGCCGGTGCTTTCCATGTAATTTTAACGGCATCGACTTTACTTGTTCCGACCTGAACTTTCGACGCTACTGTTGTTTTAACTTCGGTAACCGCTCCAACCGGAATATTCGCTCCAGCACCCGCCTGACGTGTTTTGAACTTATCGGAAACAAGAATCACTTCAGGAATTTTATTAATCGTTGCAGTAACCATGTATTCGTAATCCGTTTCGGCATTGAGTCCTGTTAGGGTTACGGTTGTTTTGGTTGTTGTTTCCTGTTCCGTCCACTCGTTACCGGTTTTCAGCCAGACGGTATATTGATTTCCTGTAACGGAAAAACTTTTATTCGGTTTTGTCCATGTTATTGTTACCGCATTTGTTGTAACACCGGAAGCGGAAACGGTTGAACCAAATTCGGATGGCAAATCGCCAACGACGTAAGAATGTTGATACGCTCCCATATCAACCGCCCCGCGATTATGTCTTGAGTTGCCTTCCTTATCTTTTGTAACACCAACCGGAACTAGTGCAATGTTACCCTTTCCCAATGCGGGAGATTCGTTTTCGATAAGATGTAAATCCCATGTTTCCCAAAGTCCAGCCGACCATGTAGAATATATAGAATATGTTTCAAATTTCGGATCAATTTTGTTTGTCGCATCAGCCGAGTAACGAGAATCAGAACCAACCGTGATATTTGTTACCGAAGATTGATACCGAATCAGTGAAGCGTTGACTTTAACTTTGCCGCCGGTGTTCATCAAAAAATTGTTACCGTCCGAATTATTGTAAGCGATAATCGAGTTATTGACGGTTAAATTAGAGTAAACCGCAATAACACCGGTATTGCCGACGATATGCGAATTATTGACGGTTGTTGATTTCGCCTGCAAATTCAACGGATTACCCTTATTTCCGACAATCAAAGAGTTTGTTATTTCCACCGTTCCAGACGTGAGAACAATTCCTTTGGAATTACTGTTTCCGGCAAGTGTTGAGTTCATCACCAACAGAGAACCGCTTGCTTGGATATTGAAAGTTGTTTCGGTATTGACGTTTCCTGTAACAACAACATTGATCAGAGATAAATTCCCATATACCAAACCGGCTCGATCTCCCGTTCCTCCGGTCAATGTTAAATTTCGGAACGTTATTTCGCCGTTTGCTGTAATGTAAAAACCGTTCAAACCAATATTAATACTAATATTTTGTTCCGTTCCGTCAATAACAAGTCCCTTTTGTTGTAACCTTAATAGTTCGTAGTTCTCAAGGTAAATGGTTTGATTTTTCAGAGAATCCGCGAATTTTATCACTGTATTCTGACCAGCATAGAAAACAGCTTTTTGAAGCGATAAGACTTTGCTTTGAAGTCCTACCGGCACCGACGCTGAAGTAACTATAATTTCCGATTTTCCCCAAAACTTAAAATCACCAATATCGTTTAGAAAATTCCTGACAATCGCTTCTTTTTGAAACCATTTATCTGTTGCGTTTTGAGGAACAAAATCGCCTGCCAAAACCACTTCAAATGTTGTTGTCCAATCTTCAAAAGGATATGTTTTACCGTAATCTCTGGCAAAATCACCATTTTGCGAACCGGATTTTTTGGAATTACCGTTCCATGAAATCGAAACTAATTGCTGATAATAGGACGAATGGTGCCAGTTATGCGCAAATTCATGAATGATGACAAATTTACTTGATGTGTACACGGAATCCAGAGTGATCGTGTTGCCGCCATTCGTTCCGAGAATATCGCTCCCAAGCTCGCCGTGTGTAGCAATAAGCATATCAACCGGCACATGAGATTCAGAACAAAAAAACCTGTAGTTTCCCAAAAGGTTATAAACGTAATGGATTACATCGACAACACCGAAAAAATCTTTATCTGTCCAGGACTGAAGCTCAATATCAATCATTCCTGTATCGGAAAAAGTAAGATTGGCGTCGTCTTTGCCGGAAGCCGCTGAATCAATCGAACTGTCGCTCGCCCAATCATCGCCATTTACTATTTTACTTCGCCAAAGAAACGCCGAACTTCCTGTTCCCGTGTTATAAAAAACATTCGTTCCGGTTCCGCCAATAAGCAAATCATTACCGTTACCACCGTTAAAAGTGTTCGAACCGGCACCGCCCATCAAATCATCATTACCGTTACCGCCGTTAATCGTACACGCCACCGTAACATAAACATCGTTATACCACGCCTTAAATGTATCGTCTCCGTCGTAACCATTGAAAACGATAGAAGTAACACCAGCGTATGTTGTTGTATCAAGTTGCGTAAAAAAATCTCCGTAGGAAGCGGAAACATAAATTTCATAACTGCCGTTGCTAATTTCACGAACCTGTACCCAATCGTCATTGTCCGTTCCTTCGATTGTCAGAACACCACTACCGGAAACTGTTGCGGCAACTAATGATCCGGCGGATTCCGAACTGAACAAGACTTCATTCTGAAAATTCAAAACATCTTGAACGTCCTGAATATTTTGAATATTTTGAACATTCTGAACAATAGTGTTTGCGGAAAGAAGTTCCCGATTTTCCAAAATCTCGAAACTCAAAGATTTTCGACACAATTGATGGAATAACCGTTTCGTTTTTCTTGTCTGGTACATGGAAAATTATAGACAATATTGTGTTGAGTCAACAGGTTAAACGTTTCCGAAATATTTTAAAAAATATCTCATAAAATATTTCACAAAAAGACATTAGAAGTATAGCATATTGGGAACTGTTTTACAAGAATAATTTTTTTGCGAAAAAAACCTATTTGACAGAATTTGCAGGATAAAAATCAAAATAACTGATGTTACGCATGATAGGCAGAAAGGATATGAAGAATTTGTCAAAGTATTTGTCAAAGTATTTGTCAAAAAATTTGTCAAAAAATATTTTCCGTAGCCCCGCATGGGGCGTGATGTGCATAACCGGCGGTGAAGCGAAGCGCAACCGCCGGCTCGGAACTTATCCCAAACAAAGCCCTGCAAGGGCGAGATAATTTCATGATTTTTTGATCAATGTTTGATAATCTCGTCCCTGCGGGACTTTTGAGAGCGTGCGGCAATAGTCCGGCGGTTGCGCTTCACTCCACCGCCGGTTATGCACATCACACCCCTGCGGGGTTATTCAAATTCAAGTCCTACGGATTTGCTCACGAAAAGTCCAAGTCAAGGTGAAGATATTATTATTCATAATTCCTAAGTCCGTAGGACTTTAACATGGATAACCCCGTGCAAGTGCAACGCAGCACGGGGCATTAAGTAATACACCACCACAACCGGAACTACGTAGTAGTTCAACAGAGAAAAGTTATCCTTGCCGTGAGCGTGTTGAACTGCTACGCAGTTCGGTGTAAGGGGATTCCGTTTACCCCGTGCTGCACTTCGTTTGCACGGGGTTATCCACGTGAAAGTCCTACGGACTAAAAATCATCAAAATAATTATCTCGGTATCCTCTGTGTTCTCTATGGTAAAAAT
>JAISBG010000627.1 GCA_031266315.1 Planctomycetaceae bacterium
CCCAAAATAATGGTCTTTGAGAAAAAATTCCTTGTGTTTATGAATTGGTGTGAAGGTGAGGTTTTAGTGTCATTGCTCTCAAAATGTAAAATAATCAGAAATCTCCTGATTGTTTCCCATTTGAGGGCTTGATTTTTTGAAAATAAATGGATAATTTAAATAAAATAGGAATATTTAATCCGCTCAATGGACGTTATACTGCGTTAGGGTTGTATTAGGGTTCATGCTACGCACCGGTAAAAAAGTCAGTCAAACACATGAAAAATCGAAAAAGGTGGGCTATTTATCAAAAAGCCCGCTGGGCGGTCGCGCCGGTTGAGTCTTCATTTTGCCGTCGTTAATCTGATTCACTGTCAGCGAGTACGCCGACGCGACCTTTCAGCGAAAGGTCGCCCACCTCTATTAACAGGTTGCCCACCTCTTTCGATTTTTCGTATATTTTGCCAACTTTATGACCGATGGTGTGTAACATGAGTTAGAGTATTTTCCAAATAACTATTCACTATTCGTTATTAACTATTAACTGTTAATTAAAAACTGTGGCACGCGAAAAACCAAAAGAGGCGGGAGTTCCTGAATGGATATTGACCTACGGGGATATGATGTCGTTGTTGCTTTGTTTCTTTATCATGCTCTACTCAATGAGTGTTATTGCAACCATCAAATTTGAAGCGGTGGTCGAATCGCTTCAGCAAAGTTTGGGCTATTCCGGTTCGAGCAAAACGCCGAGCCGGTCGAATAAACCCACTTCCCAACGATCAAAAACTTCCGAACGTTCCAACCGTTTAGCCGCACTCACCGGCGGTCAACCGGTTGTTTCCGCATCAGGGGAACATTCCAACGTCAGAACTTTCCGCATTAAAGAAGAAATCATCAAAGGCGGACTCATTCAGTTTGATCTTGGCAGTGACGAATTGAACGCTCAGGCAAAACAAGATATAGACGCTATTTTGACAACTCTTGTTGGTTCGCCCTTCAAAATTATGATTAAAGGTCATGCCGCTCCTTATGAATTGCAAGGACCTTATCATCAGGATATTGATTTGGCGTATGCTCGTGCGGTGAATGTTCGCGATTACCTTATTTCACGCGGACTCAAAGCAAAGTTTTTTCAATTATCGGTTGTCGGTTCCTACGAACCTCTCAACCGTGCTATTTTACCGCCCGGTATTGACCCGAAAGCGGTCAACTCCATTGTTGAAATTATTCTCCTTGATAAAACAGTTCGGAATTTGCAAGATAATTTGAATGAAAACCGTTTGGAAAATGTTCCCATTCAGTAACGGTCGCCTTTATTTTTGGAACAATCATACCGTTTTGTTGTCGCTTTTTTGTAGCCGTTCACGAAAAATCAAGGTGAAAGTAATGTTATTACTTACGATTCCTAAGTCCGTAGGACTTGAATGTGGATAACCCCGTGCAAACGAAGTGCAGCACGGGGAAACGCAACCACAACATACGGAACTGCGTAGCAGTTCAACTCAACACCCCGTGCTGCACTTCGTTTGCACGGGGTTATCCATGTACAAGTCCTACGGACTTAATAATACTAATACACATTTTACCCTTTTACCCAATAGTTACTTTGGTGCTTCGTGAACGGTTACGTTTTTTTGAATAAATTTTCAATAAATTTTCAATAAATTTTTGTTCCTGCTAATGTCCAACGCTAAACCCAAAAAGATCAAACCAAAAAATGCTAAACCGAAATCAATTTTTCTTGCGGTTGTGATTTTGTCTATTGTTATTGTGTGCTATGTTTTTTCGACCATGCAACGGAATTACCGTACTTATGAGGCGAAAAGTAATTCGTTATTGATTTTTCCGAAGAGCGTGAAATTTGGCGGTGAAATATTACCGGGCGAAGTGTTTCGCAACATGGAAACCGCCCGATTTGAAAGAGACCGTGATTTGATTGCCGAGATTAAAAAAGTAATTGCTCAAAAGGAAACACCTTCTGAAATTTTTAAGAACGATCTTTCCGGAAAAGTGAATATCGCTCCCACTCTAAACAATATGTTCCGTCTCGACAATAGTGAAGAATTACAAACACTTCGTGATGCTGCGTCGAAAGAAGCCGAATGGAATATCAGCAGCGAAACTCTGGAACAATTGAGCGAAATATTAGACCGTTTTGAAGAAAAACGTCTTACCATCCGAAACGCTCTCAATCGCTCAAACACTTGTTTTTATTTCCTATTTGAACAAGATGAGGAATTTGGTGAGATTGTTGATGTTCAGGCGGCTGATTATCTGGAAGATTATTTGTTGTTGGAGGAATACACGATTGCAAAAGCACTTCGGGACGGTCGGATTGAAGATGCGTTGGATTCGTTGGTGTACATTTTTCGGATTGCTCAATTAACGTCGGAAATTGCGGTACCGGCGGTTCGCTCGTCGGCGGCTCTGATTCGGTTGCGTGCGGTGGACGTAATGCAAACAATTGTGTTGGATCCGAAATTCAATAAACGGTATTTAAACGGTTTATACGAAATGCTTCGGGAACAACTCGAATATTGGACGCCGGATCGTGCGGTTTGGGTTGCCGACCGTGCCAGCGGATTGAAAACATACCACCGAATTTTACAGTACGGTCCCGAAGCCGCCTTAACTCCAGCAGAAATCGATGATCTGGAAAAACGCGATCTACTGATGTTCGTGGTACGAAAACAAAAGAAACGAAAAAAGGAAAAAAATAACACCACTGCAAACGACAATAACAATACAGATAATAACGAAATAAAAGAAACCATTCTTTTGAAAAACGATTTTTTGCACACCCATGTTGCCGATGAAATTTTTTATTTGAAATCAATGCAAAAAGTGATTGATGAGTGTCCAAAACCGTATTATCAACGTTTGGCTGTTTTGAACGAGATTAACAATGAGGTACTTGATAGAATGGACAAAAAACCGGAACCGGTGATTGCGGAGATATTGCTTCGTGGAATTGTGCAGTCAATGCGGCTTCATGCTCAAGACCGTGCCGGTTGTGAAATTGCGTTTTTGGCAATGTCCATTTCACTGGGAAAACAAACGGTTACGTCGTTGACAACCAATCCGTTTTCTGAAGAAAAATACGGTATAAACGAAATGGAAGATACGGAAAACCCGGAAAATAAATTTATTCAGGTTTCTTCTCCGGACAACCGCCAACCATTCCGTGTTCCTGATTATCGTACAAAATGATTAGTTAAAATAATTTGTTGCGAAATAAAGGTTGTAAATTTCTAATTCTATCGGATTAGGTGTTCAAGTCTTGAGAAGTCCGTTTTAAACGTGAAAAGAGGTGGGCAACCTTTCGCTGAAAGGTTGCGTCGGCGTACTCGCCGACAGTGAATCAGATTAACGATGGTAATTTCTGTCACACTTATTTCCACCCATAAACAAGGGCAATTTCGGCTAACGCCGACGCGACCTTTCAGCGAAAGGTCGCCCACCTACAAAAGGTTGCCCATCTGATGATTGCCGACTTATGATTGCCGATGAAATATTACCAATTATTTGTTGGCTATTCCGGTGGAAAACACCTAATCCGATAGAATCAGCAATTTTTTTAACGAATTGTTTCATAGCGGTGATCTCCTGAACAGTGTGGTTGTGTAACATCTTTTGTCGAAGTAGTCGAACAATCCATGACCTTTTGAAAAATTTTTTGGAAAACATATTTTCGTTGCGGCGATTTCATTTCAATCGCAACCACATTAAATCCTTGACCTCGCCAAAACTCTGTGGTACGGCGTAATAATATTTCTTTTTTTTCAGTAATGAAAAAATTATGACTGAACCGACTAACAATCTTTCTTTACCATCGTTTCCTATTGACGAAACTTGCCTTTGAGTGATTCGCAAATAGAGTTTACCGATTTTTTCGGTAAACTGCTCGGAACACTTTGGCTCGACGAATGGAATGGTCAACATCATAACAAATCAGACGACTCATGTACGTTTGATGTCTAAAAAAACTTTTTTCTATTATCTCTTGAAAAGAAACCGATACTTTGTACTGTCTGTCAGATGTATTTAGTATTTCGTTGCAAAAATATATTTGTAGCGATATTATGTTTGACTTTTGTAC
>JAISBG010000664.1 GCA_031266315.1 Planctomycetaceae bacterium
AGAACGGAATATGTTGAAGGAAACGTTACATTTAATGGGCAACCGTTGTCGAATGCTTTGGTTGTTTTTCATCCGGTCAATGATACCGGTGTTGCCGCAAACGGAACAACAAACGAGCGAGGGATTTTTCGGTTGACATCACTTCGCGGCGGAGTCAAGGATGCCGGAGCGGTTGCCGGAGAATACCGCGTCAGTATTTCACGCGAGAAAGAGGAACCGTCCTCTTTTCGTGAAGAAAAAAACGCTGGCGGAACAGAAAAAATCCCTGTTTTTGAAAGCCTAATTCCACTAAAATATAACGATTCTTCCAAATCCGGTTTGAACGCAACCGTCGAAAAGAAAAAGAATCAATTCCAATTTTCATTGGAAAAATGAAACGTGTCCTTCGACATTTTGGTAGGTGATTTCCGTCCATAAACAGAGTACAATTCGGTTATCGCCTACCTTAGAATTGCCTACTTTCAACAAAATTCCACTAATAATTATAACTAAAATTAAGGAGAAAATTATGATGAAAACTTACATTACTGTAGTGTTCTATTTTTTATTTGCAACGTTTTCTGTTGCGTCGGAGCGTCCGAATATTTTGTTTATTCTCACTGACGATCTAGGTTGGGGCGATCTTGGTTGTTACGGGAATACGAGAATCAAAACTCCGTCGCTGGATCGTCTTGCCCGTGAAGGAACCCTTTTTACACAATATTATCAGGGCGGTTCGGTTTGTTCGCCGTCACGCAGTGCGTTGATGAGCGGACGTTTGCCCGCCGAACTCAAGATTCACGGACATCTTTCAACCGCACAGCAAAACACGGCGCGGGGAATGGTTCATTTTCTTGATCCTTCCGTAACAACATTGCCGTGTTTGTTACAACAATCAGGATATCAAACCGTTCATGTTGGAAAATGGCATCTCGGTCTTCCTCCAAACACGCCGGAAGGAAAAAATGCGTTGCAAATTTACGGTTTCGATAAAGTGCGTTGGCTGAATTGTCTGGAGAAAATTGACGGGAAAACTATTAATCTTTGGCAAACGGAAAACCGTCCGCGTGCGGCAAATGTTCTTGTTGATACAACAATTGAAACACTTGAATCCGCCGACAAAGACAAACCGTTTTTCTTGCAACTTTGGTTTAACGACCCTCATGCGTCACTTGCTCCGTCGGAAGAACAACGAAAACAATATCGTGTATCATTAACACCGAATGGTTTTACGTCGCCGTTTGAAGTTTACGCCGCAACTGTTACGGAATTAGATAAACAAATCGGGCGGTTACTTGATTATCTTGAACAATCAGGATTAGCAAAAAATACCATTGTGATTTTTTCTTCTGATAATGGACCTGAAGATATTGAAATTGGTAACGCGAGTTGGTCGGGAGTTGGCAGTGCGGGACCATTACGGGGACGAAAACGGAGTTTGTATGAAGGCGGTATCCGGCTTCCGTTTATTGTACGTTGGCAAGGAAAGACTCCCGCCGGACAAATCAACAATCATTCCGTTATTAGCGGTACCGATTTGCTGCCGACATTGACCGCCGCGGCTGGAATAACGTTACATGAAGAGGTGCAATCCGTACTTCGCGGCGAAAATGTTCTCGCGGCATTCAACGGTGATACAACTTTTCAACGGACAAAACCGCTCTTTTGGGAATGGCGTTTCAGAATTTTTAATCACCTCTGGAACCGTAGCCCGATTCTTGCAATTCGTGAAGGTCAGTGGAAATTGTTACTCAATCCTGATCGAAGCCGTGTTGAACTTTACGATATTCCGAATGATTCCGCCGAACAGAATAATGTTGCGGAAAAATATCCCGATATTGTTGCAAAACTTTCCGAAAAAGCCCTTGTGTGGCAAAAAACGTTACCGGAAGGTCCTTATGAGCCAAACGCCGGAAAAAATGATTACCCTTTTCCAACGGAAAATAAAAAATAAAAAAAGTAACATCAGGCAGGCAACCATAGGTGGGCACCCTTTCGCTGAAAGGTTGCGTCGGCGTACTCGCCGACAGTGAATCAGATTAACGACGGCAAACTGTATTGCCAACCGTTTTGGAGTCAATAACAAACCAACCGGCGCGACCGTCCAGCGGACGGATCGCCCACCTGATGATTGCCTACTTTTAACGAAAATTCCCTGATTCTACCAGATTAGGTGTTCAAGTATTTTGATAAACCACTGCCTCAATAGATTACTATTTTCTGTAATCTTGACCTCAAACGCAATAAACAGTAAAATAGTAAATTGTTTATTTTCGGCAATACGTCGGAAAAGTCATTTGTTTGATTTTCAAATTTTTCGGATTATCAATTTTAAGTGAGGTCATTAATGAAACGTATTTTTTTAACATTCGTTTTTATCTTTTCCGGTCTTAGTACCGTTATTGCCGGAGAATTTGAAACAGTTGAAACAAAGTTAATTGTTCCCGAAACCAAAGCGCAAATGTTGCGGGTTGATTTGAACGGAGCCGATGATCTTTATCTTGTTGCCGGTTACGGCGGTGATTCTTACGACAGTGATCAGGCAATCTGGGCTGAACCAATGTTGTACGATATCGACGATAAACCTTTTCGGCTAACGGAATTAAAACCGGTTGCGGTTCAGGTCGGTTGGGGAAAATTATTGGTTGATCAAAATCATCAAGAGAAACCGTTGTCGATAGCCGGCGAATCGTTTCAATTTGGATTTTGGGCTCATGCTCCGTCAATACTTCAATTCAAACTTGACGGAAAATATAAACGGTTGGAAACTAAAGTTGGTCTTGACAGCGGTTCTGGTCGCGGAACGGTTACGTTTCAAATCCGTAACACTCCGGTTCCGTTTCCCCGCACCGAAGAATATACGAAAAATTATCCCCGAACTCCGTCTGCACCGCCGGTTCCCAAAGTTCCGGCAACAGCGGATGTTGCCTTGCAATTTTATTCCGATACTGCACAAAAATTGCTTGATTGCGGAATTGAAGAAATTTTATTTATCCGTCGATTAACGTACACCGGTAATCATATTTACACGGAATACGTTAATAGTCGTTGGATGCCCGGCGGCGGTCTTTGCGTTCTGAATTTGAAAACCGGCAAGGTTCGCGAAATTGTACCGGAATTAACGCGGAACGGTGTTATCGGCTGGTTTGATTTATCGTTTGATGCACGAAAAATCGTTTTCGATTTCAAAAAAGGTCACGAAGACGGTTATCGGATTTATGAAGTTGGAATTGACGGTTCGGGTTTACGGCAATTAACGTTTCCCGAACCGAATGAAGCGGAACTCGTTCAAAAATATCGTCGCGGTTATCATCACGGAACGGACGACATGGAACCGTGTTATCTGTCCGACGGCGGAATCGTTTTTGCAACAACCCGTTGTCAGTTTAGTGTACTTTGTGATTCCGGCGATATTTTTACGGTCAAAAATTTGTACAAAATGAACGCGGACGGCTCAGAGATGAAACCGTTGACTCACAGTGCGCTCAGTGAAGCAACTCCAACAATTCTTGGTGATGGGCGAATTTTGTATCACCGTTGGGAATATGTTGATAAATCCGCCGGCAATGCCAAAGCACTTTGGAGTATGAATCCTGACGGTTCCGGTTCTGCCGAAGTTTACGGCAATTCTATTTCGTTTCCGGAAACAATGATTCAAGCGCGGGCGGTTCCCGGTGAACCGAACAAAATTGTTATGCTTGGAGCGTCTCATTGTTGTCCCAATAATGCGGTAGGAACGGTTATTCTGGTGGATACGACAAAAAATGTTCGCAGTATTGACGCAATGCGTTATATCACAGACGATGTGGCGGCGTTTCATCACAACGGTTTTCATTTTAAGAACGAAAAAGGCGATTGGGTTCACGAATCAACCGGCAAACCCGGACGTTTGTTCCGCAACCCTTATCCGCTTTCTGCTGAACTCTTTCTTGTTGCGCATAAACCGAAAGGTCTTGAATGGTCGGAACCGGCGGGTTATGATCTTGCGTTGCTCGACGCTTCGGGGCGTGAAACAATATTGCTCAAAGACCCGGCCGTGTCGCTTTGGCAACCGTATCCGGTTGTTTCCCGTAACAAACCAGCGCAACAACTTTCTGGTTTATTGGTTGACGCAGACCTTGCCGCTCAAGGGCTTGCGCGTTGTATTGTAACCGATATTTATGTCGGAATGGAAAATGTCAAACGCGGTGAGGTGAAATACATTCGGATTCTTGAACAATTACCGCGTCCCTGGTCGGCACGAAAAAACTACGGCGACGACCACATCGGAACAACTCACGCTCACAGTGCTTTGGGTAACGGAATGTTGAGTGCAAAAGTTCAACACGGAATTGTTCCGGTTGAAGAGGACGGCAGTGCCTATTTTCTTGTTCCGGCAGGAAAAGCAATTTACTTTCAGGCTCTTGACAAGAATTTTTGTGCGATTCAAACGGAACGGACTTATGTCAATTACAATCCCGGAGAAACACGGAGTTGTGTTGGTTGTCACGAAACACCGGACATGACACCAACGCACACTGCCGCCGTTCCCAAAGGAATGTTACGCGAAGCGTCAATCCCCGCTCCGCAACCGACGCAAACGGAAACAAGGATTGTATTCGATTATGATCGGCAAATTCAACCGATTTTTGATAGACATTGCGTAACGTGTCATGGAGGCGAAGAAACAAAAGCAGGACTTGATCTTCGCGGTGAACCTCAGGAAACATTCAGTTTATCGTATCATTCGCTTGTCCGGCTTGCAAAATCAGAACGGCAATTGCTTGGCAACCGCAATCATCGTGATGAAGATGCCGCCATGAATGGAATCGAATATATTCCGCCTTACCAAACAGGCGCGTTATCCAGTCCGTTAGCGGCGTTGATCTGCCATTGGAAACAGACAACACTTAACAATCCTGCCGTTAACCGTTACACCGACGATTTGGTTACCGCTCACGCTGAACTGGTTGACCTGAAACTTTCCGAAACGGAAAAATTAACCGTAACAAACTGGCTTGACGTAAACTGTCAATTCCATCCGTCTTACTGGGGACGACTACACGCCAAATTCCAAAACGAACCGAATTATCGTCCTGTTTTATCGTTCGACGAAGTTCGGAGTAAAACGGTTCCGGAAAAATTACGCAAAAAAGAAAATGTTGCAAAAAAATAAAACGATAGAATCTCAATTATTAGAAGTGCCTTACTCCTTTGTTTTAGTTTTTGTAAAAGATACTCCGCATGGTCAATAAAGTCGTATTAAGTTTTACCTTTCAGGTAGTAGGCTATTTTGTTACACCTCAGGTCAAAGACTTGCGGTTATGAAAAATTAAGCCCTATCGGGCTACACTTCTTTTTGTACCGGTTAAGTAAATAGTTATGCCAGCTTTTAACAAAAATTACACTGAATAGTTATAAAAATAATAATTTTATGACTAACGCAGTATATTTTTCCGTAAATAATTGATCAAATTTCATTTCTTTTATATTTTCGCTAATTGCTAAATCAGATACAGACCTGTTAGACGCAGTGTGTTATTTTCTTTATTGTAATACTTACTCTTCACTAATAATATCTATAAATTGTTCCGGCGTTACAATTTTAATTGTACTATTATTAAAATCATTGACATTTCTTATTACAATATAATCGGCAGATACACTTTCGCCGACAATATATTGAACTGAATCTTCAAAATCATTCCATTCTAAATCTAATGCCTGATAAATATTGTTCCCTGTAATTGTCGCAATTGATACTACTTCTAATATTTTTTTTATTAAATCAATAGTTTTTTGTTTGTCTTTATACATCTTTTGTGTAATATAATAAATGTCAGTTATTGCGGAAGCAGAAATATAACTCTCAATTATTTCCTTTTCAGAAAGTACAACAATCTTTGCTGCATTCCGGCAATAAGGCTGTCTATTTAACAATACATCAAGTATAATATTAGTGTCAATTAATACTTTCATATTTTTGCAACCTTTCTAATCGTATATCTTCAAGAGAAATATTAGAAAATGGAATAGTGCCTACCAACGACTGTGTAATGGATCCCGGTAACATTTCATCAATCATTTGTCTAGTTATATGAGGTTTTTCTCTTTTTTTATTAACCGGCAACATGATTATTTCTATATCCTTATTTTGGAATGATTTCGGCAAAGGAAATAATGTTTCCAACTCTTTACTATCAATAATTTTTCTTAATACTTCCATAAATTTATCTCCTAACGATTACTTTTTACTGTAGCATAATTTAATCTAATACAAGACATACCTAGCCGGTAAGGCGATAGGCTTCGCCCTTGAACAAACGCTTCACGTTGTTGCGCTACCGTGTTCAGCTTCGCGAATTTCAAAACGGCTTTAGCATATCAACAATAATTTTCACTGTTATTTATCGAATTTTGCAGTGTTTTGCTTCCACCACTTGCGGTTGATTTTACACGACAGCGCATCCACTTCGGATTGGGGAGTGCTGTTATTGGCTGTCAGTTCTTTGTAGCGCAGATAGTCTATCATATCTACACCGGCTGTAAAAGGAAAACGAATAACAATTTCGTTGGCTGTTCTTTCTATTATCATAATATGTATTTAATTGTTTTCTGCAAATGTACAAATATATTTTGTAACAGGCAAGTTTTTTTCTTCCCGCTCGACGTAACGAAAACACTACGCCGAACTGAGGGGCGTAAACAGGTCTGTTATACGAATGGGGACGTACACCATTATTATACTTTATTTTAAATTTTATTACATGATATTGGATATTAGTTTTAAGATCATAGCAATAAAATACCAACGTTTAGTTACATACTGTACTTTTTTCTTTTTCTTAATGGCGTTATAAATTTGTCGTGCTACTTTTTCAACATTCATAACCCAAAATAATCCTTCCCCTTTTGCCATGTCTGTATCTACAAGACCCGGTCGTATATCTGTAACAAACACTTGTTCTTTCATCTTGGTCGCTTTCTGCCGCAACCCTTCCGTATAATTTATTTGATATGCTTTTGTGGCATTATAGGAAGGTGCTGCCCAATTTCCTCGTAGTCCTCCTATGGAACTAATAATGACTAAATGTCCATATTTTTGTTTTTTAAAAAAATTAAAAGTCCAATCTGCTACACAGGTAAATCCTGTTACATTTGTATCTATTGTCTTTTTTTCTTTTTCAAAATCCAATGTTTTATTTATTTCACCTGTTCCTGATGATATTATAAGCAAATCCAAGCCTCCAAGTTCTTTAACCAATTCTTCTATTTTTTCCGTTATTTTATCAATCTCCGTAATATCCAATGTTTTAATAAAATACTGTTCAGGATTTTCTAACTTTAATTCTTCAAGAAGTTTTGTTCGTCTGCCCATAATTCCAACTTTATAGTTATCATTTATTAATAGACCAGCTAATGCTCTACCAATTCCAGAAGTTGCGCCAATAATTATTGCATTTTTTATTTTCATATTATACCTCCATTAAAAATATAAAAAACTATAGGCAAATCACGTTTCTTAGTATGTCCTTTTTGTTAACCATTGTCAATAAGTATTTTCAATAACTTCCAACCAATTTTACTGATTCTACCGGATTAGGTGTTTTCCACTGGAATCGTCAAACAATAGGTAATCATCAGGTGGGCGACCTTTCGCT